>JAYWDP010000218.1:0-2088 GCA_043779775.1 Cyclobacteriaceae bacterium | reverse complement strand
TGAGGAATGAGAGGACAGACTTTTTCACAAACAGAAAGTTAAATCATATTCTCCAAAAATAAAAAGACCAGCCTTGCGGGCCGGTCGTCTATTGACCTTCGGGGGTCTTATTTTTTCCTGATTGCAGCGGAATCTTTTTTTGTTGCCGGTGCGGCGTCTTTTTCCGCTTTGTAATTTTCATTCAATCCCGCAGTTACTTCCTTCGTAATATCCAGACTTTCTCCACCAAAAAGAAGGTCGCTCCCGGTATCAAGTTTCAAAACTACCTGAAGTCCTTTTTCCTTTCCATATTTTTTTAGAAACCCGGTAATTCGCGCATATAAATCCTGGGTCATTTTTGCCTCCTCACTGCTCATCTCCTGAGAAAGGCTCTGTTGATACAATTGAAGATTTTGTTGCTTTTTTTGCAGATCTTCTTCTACGGCTTTTGCCTGACCAATGGTTAAATTGCTGACATTTCTTTGATAGGCTTCGTAATCGCCCTGGAAGCCTTGGGCACGGTTTCTCAAATCCTGATCAAGTTTCTTTCCTTTTGCCTCCAGCCTTTCACGACTTACTTTAAAATAGTCATAGTTCTTCAGCACGGAGTCGGAATTGATGTAGGCTATAGTGAGGTCACCCCGGACAGCCGCAGCAGTATCGGAGGACGACCGGGTTGATTTGGCAAAGTGCAGGTAATACAGAACGCCAACCCCGATAATGAGGACCACATTCAAAATGATGGATAAATTCTTCATGAAATAATAGTTTAGGGCCGCAAATATAAAGCAGGATTTAGGAATTTGAAGAACATTATCAAGAATGGGTTTAACTTACCGGCCCGCCTCTTCATCCTCGGTCTGAAAACTATAAAGCGTTTCGTCCAGGGACAAGGTATCTTCATTGAACTCCCTGATGAACTTATTGATTACTTTGGGAGAGATTTTTTCAACATTTATTCCTGCATCAAGCCCTATTCCAAAATCAATTTTTGGGTCGATGTCAACGTGCTCCTTTACCTTTATCTGGTCTTCCCCCTCCAATTCAACAATGACTTCTGCCATAAATAGTCCTATCTCTTCTTCCAACTCATCGAGTGGCTGAAGATTTCCATTTTCATCTTCCTTGTAGGTGATTTTCTTGTAGTGAGGGAAATGCATGGCCGCCTTGTGTTCCGCCATTTCAAACAGATCACTCTGGTGTTGCAGGCGCAACGTATAGAGTACAGCATCATAAATCACTTCCCTGCCTTCAAATTTTCCGATGAAATAAAAATGGGCGTACTCATCACTGTTTTCATCCGACGTCAAAAATAAAACGGTTTCTCCGGAGGACCTTATCCTGGCTTTATGGTCTGCAATTATTTTAGGATCAAATCCTTTGTTTTCCACTAACTTCATTGGGTATGAATATAGGAATTGAAATCCAGAAATCCTTGTTTTCAACAAAGAATATTGATGGTTGTTCAATCAATTCTGAAGATGCACTTTGGATCACCATTTATTCAATACCGGCCAAATTGGTTCGCGCAGTGCCTACTTAAACCATTCTGCATACATCGGGTAATTCCTCGCTGTCCTTTCGATTACAGCTTTCATTTCTTCCCCCACATCTTTCACCTTTTTCGCCGGCATACCCGCATAAATACTTCCTGGCTCCACCCTTGTGCCCGGCAAGATTACCGCCCCGGCTGCAATAATGGAACCCGTGCCAATCACCGAATCGTCCATAATTATCGCACCCATGCCAATCAACACATTGTCCTCCACGGTGCATCCATGGACGATGGCATTATGCGCGATGGATACCTTATTTCCGATCGTGGTTTTGGCTTTTTGATATGTGCCATGAATCACGGCGCCATCCTGAATATTGGTGTCGTTGCCGATAGTAATTGAATGGACATCGCCCCGAACTACAGCATTAAACCACACGGTGCAGTTCTCACCCATGGTCACTTCACCCACGATGACCGCATTGTCCGCGAAGAAGCAGTTCTTTCCATACTTTGGGGTGAATCCACGCACAGATTTAATGATTGCCATTTTTGCCGGTGGTGATAAGACTCTCCGAACCCACCGGGGGCCAAATTTAGCTTCAAATGGTTCA
>JAYWDP010000217.1:0-2090 GCA_043779775.1 Cyclobacteriaceae bacterium | reverse complement strand
AATTCGAAGGATGTCACGCTGAGCGGAGTCGAAGCCCCTCAATTGCCAGTTAAATTAAAAGGCCTTGGTGTAGCCCTTCGACTCCGTTCAGGGTGACAATGTTGAGCATTCCCTTTGTGTTCCTCTGCAGCCCCGCGGTTAAAATTGTATTTGAATTAAGTTATGCTTGGACCAGGACTATTGAACGATCTTGAGTTGATTCCGCAATCCCCTGAATCGCACCATCTCCAGACCGGTATTTCCGATAAACATTTTTGCCTGGATCTTGATAGGAATCCGGTTGAGATCATCCGATATCCAGCATGCAATAGAATTTTCACCATCAAACATGGAATTGTTTGGCATGAGTGGCCGCAATTTTAAACATTGGATTTTGCCAACCCGCGTGCGAATAATCTCCTTACCTGTATAGATAATATTCAGGGTATAGGATTTATCTTCAAAAAATCCGGAGATGGTAACGGTATCTCCCTTGGCAACTTTGTTAAAATCAATCACCCGCAGCATCAGGAATCCACCTACCAAATCTTTTGCATTGTCCGGAATATCGTATTCCTTGGCATCGTATTGTTTGGTGTCCTTGTTCAGAATTTTCACCTGCACCTTACGATTCTCATGATTGAACTCCACCACTTCATCTTTGCGGTAGGTCCCCTCCTTTAATTTTCTATAAGCTACCTGGGTGGAGAGCATGGAGGTATCAATGTAAGCTCCCCAATTGTCATCAACCTTCGCCAGCCAGCCAATCCAATCACTGGTTTCGCCATAGGCATCCACTTTATAGCACGTCCGCGAATTGACTTGATGGTAATCGCGGTCAATGCGTGTGATGGCTTTGCCCACGGTGAAAAAAGCAAAATTCACTCGGTATTCGATTTCTTCACCCGGACCGTAACTAAAATTTCTTGTTACGGGCGTCTCCCGGTGGGTGCTCACCATGAACCCCCCACAGATCACCACGAACATAAATCCTGTTGCCAACCTCTTCATGACTTCAAAATTAATTGATTAACAGGATGAGTTCAAAGGCTGTGCCAAGGCTATACGGAAATTTGATTTTCACGCAATGCATCGTTGAGTGACGTCTTTTTGTCCGTACTCTCCTTTCGCTTACCAATAATCAGGGCACATGGCACCTGATACTCCCCTGCCGCGAATTTCTTCGGCAGAGTACCTGGAATCACCACCGAGCGATCCGGCACATAGCCTTTGTATTCAACAGGCTGAGGCCCGGTCACATCAATGATTTTTGAGCTTCCCGTCAGCACAACATTGGCTCCCAACACGGCCTCCTGCCCAATACGCACACCTTCAACAATAATACAACGCGAGCCAATGAAGGCACTGTCTTCAATAATGACTGGCGCTGCCTGAACCGGCTCCAGCACACCTCCGATGCCAACGCCGCCGCTGAGATGCACATTCTTTCCTATTTGCGCACAGCTTCCCACCGTCGCCCAGGTGTCCACCATGGTACCCTCGTCTACATAGGCGCCGATGTTGACGTAGGAAGGCATCAGGATGACACCTTTACTGATATACGAACCGTGGCGGGCAATGGCATGAGGAACCACCCGCACACCCAGCTCTTTATAATGACGCTTTAGCGGAATCTTATCGTGAAACTCAAAGGGGCCCACTTCGATGGTTTCCATTTGCTGGATGGGAAAATATAAAATGACTGCCTTCTTAATCCAGTCGTTTACTTTCCATCCACCGGGTGCGGGTTCAGCTACGCGCAGCAGACCTTTGTCCAACTGACTGATTACTTCCCGGATAACCTCCTGGGTCGCTGGAATCTTCAGCATCTCCCGATGATCCCATGCTTTTTCTATTTGTTCTCGGAGTTCCATTTTAATCCTATTTTTAAACCTTGGCGCAAGAAAGAAAAAAAAGAAGAATTGTCCTCACTTCCATTCTTAAACCGGTGGATGATACCCGCATGTTTGAGAAGATGGGCATCAGCCTTGCGCAGACTGGCGACTATGAAGTTTTCATTGTCGCCTACCCTTCCACGTCAAATCCCTCCTGGGAAGGCATACGGTTCACCTCCCTCCACCCCTTCAAGCGACTGAGCCTCGCCCGCCTGA
>JAYWDP010000216.1:0-2094 GCA_043779775.1 Cyclobacteriaceae bacterium | reverse complement strand
ACGCACGAACGAGTCCATCATTTTGAAATCGTCTTAAATTGGGTTGAAGAGCTGAAACAAATCATGAAAGAGAAGTAACTACATCTTCACTTTATCTGGCTGCCAGATCTACCAAGCCTCCTATTGCTTTGACGTCATCAGTATAAATTCTGATACATCCTTCCTGAACTTCTCCAACGAAGCCTGATGGGTGTACATCATATGTCCTGCCTCGTAGTACTTCATGATTATGTTCTTCTTAATATCAGCAGGCAGGCCGAGGTGATCAATGGTATTCTCTACTCCATAGAAAACAGTGGCAATATCATAGTAGCCGTTCAGGATCAATACTTTGACGTTCGGGTCTTTGGTCATTGCATTGGCCATGTCAATACCCGTATTGATTGCTGCTGAAGTATTCCAACGCATATTCCCCTGGTGTTTCCAGTCCCACTTGAATCCTTCTCTTCCCCCCGCGCTGGTCATGTAGTATAATTTCTTATTTACTTTGAGGTCGCTATAGAAATAATGCATAAAACCGGCCGTGTACGCAGGACTGATCGCACTGCTCTGAGGATCATAATCTGAAAACTGGCTGAGCAGATCCTGGTTGATACCTTTAAATCTTGAGTCAAGCCGGCCTACCGTATTCCCTTCGCCACGCAGTAGTTCCTGAAAGAATTCGCCTGCCTGCACACGAAGATCTGCCTTGACCCAGAAGTCGGCGGTTAGCCCAGAGAAGGCCGCCAGTTTGAATGCAATGGTATTTTTTTCAGCTGAAGAAAGCTTATCGCCTTTAAACAAGGCTGGCACGTATTCCTTCTCTGTAAAAATTCGCACGTCCGCCAGAAATTTTTCCAGTTCGGCAGGCTTGTTTGCAATTTTGTTGTGGTACCAGGCCGTAGCTGCATAGGTGGGAAAGTGAACAACATAAGGCAGGTCATCATTGGGCGGGAAAAGAAGAGTCCGAAGGTCGAATACTGCCGATACCATCACCACTCCGTTGAGGGCGA
Organism: Cyclobacteriaceae bacterium; assembly: GCA_043779775.1. Lineage (GTDB taxonomy): Bacteria > Bacteroidota > Bacteroidia > Cytophagales > Cyclobacteriaceae > ELB16-189. The sequence goes on along the minus strand of JAYWDP010000216.1, from coordinate 1,102 downwards.
TACCGTCATTCAGCAGGTGGTTCATCACCCCGGCATTCCGGAAAGTACCATAGCTTTCACCCAACAAGTATTTGGGAGAATTCATCCGGCCGTTTTCAATAAGGTATTGCTTTATAAACAAGCTGATACTGCGGATGTCCTGATCCACTCCCCAGAAATCTTCAAATTTGGCTTTGCCCACCGGCACACTGAGTCCAGTTCCTACAGGATCCATCATTACCAGGTCGGCAAGGTCAAGCATTGAATAGTCATTGTTGACAAGTTTATAGGGAGCCGCAGGCGTATTCTGAGGATCGTTGACGATTATTCGCTTAGGTCCCATGACACCCATGTGCAGCCAATACGATGAAGAGCCAGGGCCGCCGTTGTAGGAAAAAATGATGGGTCGGTTGCCACCTCCATCTTTTGTGTAGGAGGTAAAACCGAACAATGCAATCGGATTGTTGTTTTCATCCCTGAGCTGGAGGGTACCAGCCTTTGCCGTGAGCGGGATTATTACATTATTAATCTTCACCGACTGCTGGGTGGTAGAAATTTCGCCCTCGGGGGCCGGTTTGGTTTCAGTTTTATTGGCCTCCGACTGCGCATAGGATGCTGTCAGGCTGTAAATTATAAAAGTAAAGGCTAGAAGCTTTTTCATATTGTTTCTTAAGCGGTTGATTGCTCGGGCCGAATGTAATAAAATTCAAATTACATTCAACACTGAAGGATGGCGTAAGTTTTAAAATCTTCCAGGAAATAAATGTTTACAAGCCGGTAATCTTCATAACAGCGTATAATGAATACGCGCTGAACGCCTTCAAAGTCAACAGCATCGATTACTTATTAAAACCCGTTACCTTCTCAGATCTGAGCGTTAGTCTGCTAAAATTTGAAAACCTTCGAAATCAATTCACGATGGACGAAGCCAAACGTGAAAGAATAAAATCGCTGGCAGCATCGGGCGAGACCCAAAGCTATAAGGCCAGATTCATGGCCAAGGTGGGCGACCACATCCGATCCATCATCACCGATCAGATTCTTTTCTTTTTCGCCGATGGCAGATACGTGTATCTGGTGACAATTCAACTCAGAAAATACATTATCGACTTTACATTGGAGG
>JAYWDP010000215.1:0-2096 GCA_043779775.1 Cyclobacteriaceae bacterium | reverse complement strand
TTTTTTGTTGCTGAAAATGAAAAGGGCATCGTAGGACTATCTTTGTACTACTGGCGCTACTCCACCTGGAAAGGCAAACGTCTTTATCTGGAAGACATTATTGTCACAGAAAAGGAACGTGGAGGTGGCATCGGCAAACTTTTGTTCGATCGTACTATGCAGAAGGCGTTGGAGGCAGACTGCAGCGGAATGATGTGGCAAGTACTGAACTGGAATGAACCAGCGATGAATTTTTACAGAAAATACGGCGCGAAACTGGACAATGAGTGGACCAACTGTAGCCTGGAACGAACTCAAATTGAGGCATTAGTCAACCTACAGGACAAGCCCGCAAGATCCTAATAAATGATTCGCCTGCCTTGTACGGTGATTCGCTCCACCCGAACGGCATTGGTAATGGTACATTCCAGAATCCAAAAGTCTCCGTTAGGGGCAACTAAAGTTCCTGAAGGTGACCACAGCATGCTGGTCTCCGCCACAACAGAAACAATTCCGCTTTGCGTCACCTTCTTTACTTTGTGTTCGCTATAGACGGCCACGTAAAGGTTTTCCAGTGCGTCGACGCTTATGCCCATGATCGAATTTTGATCCTTGCCCTTTTTCTGCAAAGGCCCGGCCAGTGTTGTGACATGACCGTTTTGATCTATTTTCTTCACGTCAAAGAGGTCCATAAGGTACACGGTGCCATCGGGAGTTGAGGTCACCCAGCGAATGTTGTTCAGACATTGGTCGCCTAATTTGGTGACACTTCCGTCTTTATTTTTTCGATTCAGCCTTTGACAGGAATTTTCGCGATCAGCCCAGTACATACGTCCCCGGCCGTCGTGCACAAAACTGTAATCGTTAAGAAAGCCGCCGGTAGATGGTTTGATCCTATCTATTGTTCCATCGGATGATAACATCCAGACGTAATGGCCCCACGTATTGGCGGATTCACCATTGTACCAAAGGTGTTCCCCGTAGAGATTATCTTCTTTGTCGAGATAAAGTTCATGCGTATGGACATTTGGAACTACAATGGATTTTTTGCCCTGCGCGTTAATTTGCCACACCTGTTTCAGATCGCTATAGTAAACATTGCCTTTGCTGTCCATAACAATGCTTACGCTGGGGTGAGGATAACCAATCAAGGGGGTCACTAGGAACAATAGCGCCAGCAGAAATTTCATAGACAAGGCTCAATAGTTTGGAATGTTCAAGCCAAGAATAATGTCACGGCGACCTTCCCACTCGCCTTTTTCATTTTTAGTGAGATGGATCACGCCAGAGCCACCGCGCTTTTCTTGCCTCATTCGTTCTTCTGTATTCAATCTTGGATCATCATCAAACAAATATTCATCGATCCAATAAAGTGATTTATGTTTCTCCTTGATGAGAACGTGGATGTGCTGCGGAGCTGTAAGGTTGGGATAGCCCGCTGGGCGTATACTGCTGAACTGGTAACGACCCAACACGTCGGTCTTCATCCAGCCGCGCAGGTGACCATGGACTGTACCTTCCTTTTGATTGGGTGACGGAGAATAATGGCCGGTATTGTCGGTGTGATACACATACTGGATAACATCAGCTGCTGGAGTTTTGCCGTCTTTCTGGTAAACAATGCCTCTGATGGTCATGGGGATACCAGGCTCGGCTTGGGTAGAGATGGTTGTTTTCCAGGATATTTCCATGGGCATACCCTCAAACATCAGTTCACAGCGGTCGCAGGGGCCGCCTACTGCTCTGTCAGTAGCCTTTGTGCCCTGCGAGCAGGCCTGACCCGATAGCACCAGGATAGTAAGGTAAGTAGGAAACAAATTTTTCATCCGCTCTTTACAATCAAACGATGTCAGGTTGAAAAAGGATGCCCCTCACATTTGCAAACTAACAATCGCGAATGGTTGGCAGTTCTGAAAAATGTGTTTGGCAATTCAAAAACAAGAGTGCCAACACGTATACTCTGATGACGGCGACGATCCTAAATTGAGCGAACGGGTTTTATCTGAATCTTATCAAATCTCTTCAAGCAATGTTCTGAAGGCGGCCTGGCGATCGCCAAATTTTTTCTGCCCCTCTTCGCGCAGGGCAGGAGCATACTTTTCAAGGTAGAGCTCTAC
>JAYWDP010000214.1:0-16435 GCA_043779775.1 Cyclobacteriaceae bacterium | reverse complement strand
CGATGGCGTAAACAAGATTGTAAAGAATATATACTTCTATCATTTCCACGTCTGAGTATCCTGCGTGCTTCACCTGAAGCAACAGAAACACATCAGAGCTGTTGATCAGAGCAAAAAATAAGAGACCTTTCACCAGACTGCGATAGGCGGAAGGCGCCAACGTCCAGTATTTAAGAAATGAAAAGAAGGAAACAGGTTTTCTCTCAGAAGGTGCAGTTTGTTTCTCACGCAAAAACCAGGTAAGGGCGACGGCCAACATCCCTGGAAGTAATGTGAGCATAAATAATGTTTTATAGTCGCCCGGATGAAAGTAGAGATATGTCAATGCCAACGCAGGGCCGGCAATGGCGCCAGCCGTATCCAATGCCCGATGAAAGCCAAATACGCGGGCCTTTGTTTTTTCCGTTGATTCAGAAGCAAGGATTGCATCCCGGGCGCTGGTCCGAACGCCTTTTCCAATCCGGTCAAGGGTGCGGACGAAGAATATCCAAAGGGGAAATATCGTCACCGCCATCAAGGGTTTTGAAAGGGCGCTCAGCGTGTAGCCCAGCCGTACAAAAGGAACCCTTTTCCCAGACCCATCCGACAGGCTGCCGAAATAACCTTTGCTAAGTCCGGCAGTGGCTTCGGCAATTCCCTCCAACACGCCGATAAGTCCTACAGAAAATCCAATACTCACGAGGAAGGCGGGCATCACTGGGTATAGCATCTCCGAAGCGATGTCAGTGAAAAAGCTTACGATGGAAAGCACCCAGACGGTACCTGTTATGATCCTTGTCTTCATAATGGCTTCGTTGACTGAAAATACCACAAATAACGGTTCTCAAAATTCATCTGACTTGCTATCTTGAAATTTTCAGATCCAATTGTGAAGTGTAACAGATGGAATCCACTGTTGACGGATTGCCTATAAATCATGACCAATATCAGCTATTGGATGTGATTTTAATCATACTACCCCAGTAAGCGAACGCCCTACTTTGCGTCAAAAGCAACCCCTTTCTCAACTAAAACTTAACCCCTGCTGAAAATGAAAAAACTACTTCCTCTTCTGGCCTTGGGCTTACTCGCAGCCTGTGCCCCTGACAACCCAAAAAATCAGGAAGAATATGCAGAACAACCTGTTAACAAAACGGCAGTCGAAGATATTATGAAGGATCCTACCAAGGGGATCGGTGCTGTGAAAACTGTAACCTTGAAGACACCATTGGAAAAAGAAAGGATCCCGCGCGGATTGGCGATCTATGAAATGAAGTGTTCGGCTTGCCACAAACTGACTCCGGATAGAGTGGTCGGCCCTGGTTGGAAAGACGTCACCAAAAGAAGAAAGCCTGAATGGATCATGAATATGGTTACGAATACCGATGTCATGCTCGATAAGGATCCGGAATCCCAAAAGCTCCTTGAACTCTGCCTGACCAGAATGCCGAATCAGAATGTATCCATCGGCGATGCGCGTGACATTCTTGAGTTTATGCGACAGAATGATGGAGAAAAATAACCAAGCTAACCTAAACAAAATATGAAAAAGACAATTTCCATCTTCGTGTTGCTGGCCTTGTTTTCATGCGGCCAACAGCAATCTTCAGTCCAAGAGGCACAGACTTCTACGGACGTATTAGACGGTGGTCAGTCAACCGTAGCGGATAATGAATCAGCACGCAATGTCGTACAAATTGCCTCCGGCTCCACCGACCACAGCACGCTTGTCGCAGCCGTTAAGGCAGGTGAGTTGGTAGACGTCCTCTCCAATGCTGGGCCTTTCACGGTCTTTGCCCCCACCAATGCAGCCTTTGCGAACCTGCCTGCCGGCACGGTAGACAATCTGCTGAAGCCAGAGAACAAAGCCCAATTGCAAGACATTCTTCAATACCATGTGTATGTTGGCGTGATCAGCGAGTCCATTATTCAGGATGGAATGAAACTGAATCAAGTAAACGGTGGTGACGTAATCCTTCATAAGAAAGATGGAAAACTTACTGTCAACGGAGCCAATGTACTCGGCATTATCAAGGCATCCAATGGTATCATCTATTCCATCGATGCAGTTCTTTTACCTCCTGTTCCTACTAAATAATTAGCCACTTAATAAAATTATGAATATGAAAACAAATCGGATATATGCATGGATGGTCCTGATTATCGGCACCATCTTCATTCTTAACAGTTGTAAACCCAAAGGCCCGGTTGAGGTCGCCATGGGAGATGCAGCTTCTAGAGTCTATGTAGCACCTGGTAAATACGACGAATTCTATGATTTTGTATCTGGTGGATTCAATGGTCAGATCGGTGTCTATGGAATTCCTTCCGGCCGCTTGCTTAAAATCCTTCCTGTCTTTTCTGTATTCCCGGAAAACGGGTATGGCTACAGTGAAGAAACCAAACCCATGCTTAACACCTCCAATGGCTTCGTTCCATGGGATGATTTGCACCACATTGCATTGTCGACCACGAACGGAGAGCATGATGGTCGCTGGGCTTTCGCCAACGGTAACAACACACCCCGTGTGGCCCGGGTAAGTTTAAAATCATTCAGAACAGAAGAAATTCTGGAGATACCCAACAGCGGTGGCAATCACTCGTCGCCCTTTATCACCGAAAACACAGAGTACCTCGTTGCTGGAACCCGATTCAGCATTCCGATGGGGAACAAAGATGTGCCCATCAGTTCCTACAAAGAGAATTTTAAAGGTTCGATAAGCTTCATAAAAGTTGACCCGCAAACCGGCCGCATGAATATTGCCTTTCAGCTCAGAACGCCAGGTTTCAATTTTGACTTGAGCCGTGCCGGTAAAGGCCCTTCACATGGCTGGTTCTTCTTTTCATGTTACAACACAGAACAGGCTTATACATTGCTGGAGGTAAATGCTTCTCAAAAAGACAAAGACTTCGTCATGGCTGTGAACTGGAAAAAGGCCGAAGAATACCTGGCTGCCGGGAAAGCCAAAATCGAAAAAGTAAAGTATGCCCACAATGTTTACAGCGACAAAAACCATATGGCTACCTCCACCATGGAGCAAGAAGTAGCCGTGCTGGATGTTATGGAGTTACCTGACATCGTATATTTTATTCCATGCCCCAAATCACCCCATGGTTGTGATGTAAATCCTACAGGAGAATATATTGTTGCCAGCGGGAAGTTGGCTGCTGTCATCCCCGTGTTCTCTTTTGCTAAGGTTCAGGATGCCATAGCTAAAAAAGATTACGAAGGAGATTTCAACGGAATCCCAGTCATCAAATATGAATCTGCTTTGCATGGCGAGGTCAAAAAGCCAGGTCTGGGCCCGTTGCATACGGAGTTTGACGAAAAAGGGAATGCCTACACTTCCATGTTTGTTTCCTCTGAAATCGTAAAATGGAATGTGCAGTCGTTGGAAGTATTGGACAGGGTGCCCACGTATTATTCCATTGGTCACCTGAGCATACCAGGCGGTCCTACGAAAAAACCTCATGGCAAATATGTGATCGCTTATAATAAAATAACCAAAGACCGTTACTTGCCTACAGGTCCTGAGTTGGCGCAATCCGCTCAACTTTATGATATCTCAGGCGACAAGATGCGGCTGTTGCTGGATTTCCCCACTGTGGGTGAGCCTCACTACGGTGAAGCAATCCCCGCCAGCCTGATCACCCCCAATTCAACCAAGATTTATAAGATTGAAGAAAATCAAAATCCCTATGCATCCTTGGGTGAAGGCAAAGCACATGTTGAACGCAAAGGCAATGAAGTACATGTGTATATGACAGCTATCCGTTCCCACCTTACTCCGGATAACATTGAAGGTGTAAAAGTGGGAGATGATGTCTTTTTCCATGTTACTAACCTTGAACAAGATTGGGATGTGCCACATGGTTTTGCCGTGAAGGGAGCACTGAATGCAGAGATATTAATCATGCCAGGTGAAACACAGACGCTGAGATGGAAACCTATTAATACGGGTGTGGTCCCCTTCTATTGCACCGACTTCTGTTCCGCCTTGCACCAGGAAATGCAAGGATACATCAGGATTTCTCCCGCAGGCAGCAATACACCCTTGAAGTTTTCAACCGGTAAGATTGAGGGGCAGTGAGGGGTTAAGTAGTTGCTTTTTGTTTTACAGGTTGATGGCCCCGTACCCTTCAATGGGGCGGGGCCTATTTAAAAATAATGCATGAAAAAATTTATACCATTATCACGCCTTGTTATAACCATCTCTGCGCTGATGATGGTCGCAGCTTACTTCGTACCCCTTTGGCAAATATTAATGTGGGCTCCTCAATATCCAGAAGGCCTTGAGATGAAAATCTGGATCAATACTATTTCAGGCGACGTAAGGATTATTAGCGCCCTGAATCACTACATCGGCATGAAGCACATTGAAGTGAGCATGTTCCCGGAATTTCAATACATGATATACCTGGTCGGATTTATTCTTGGATTTGGATTATTGACAGCGTTGATCAACAAAAGATTCATGCTTTGGATTTACATCGTATTGGTTGTGAGCGCGGGTCTTGCGGCGTTGGTAGATTTTTATCTGTGGGGTTACGACTATGGTCATAACCTGGATCCCCACGCTGCCATTGTAGTACCCGGCATGGTGTATCAGCCCCCACTCATTGGCACCAAACAACTTTTAAATTTCACAGCCTTTTCAGGTCCTGATCTTGGCGGCTGGATTTTTATGGCGTCAGGACTCTTGGCGATCGCCACTTTAGTTTATGAAATTATCGTCTCAAAAAAGAAGAGAATATGAAATTTTTAGCCATTTTCCTGCTAGCTGGATTATTATTTTCCTGCAGTGTAAATCCAGAACCACTCCGGTATGGTCAGGACGCATGCTACACATGCAAAATGACCCTGATGGATAAGAAATTTGGCGCAGAGATCGTCACACACAAAGGAAAGATTTATAAATTCGATGACATGAACTGCATGGTTAATTTTCATAATTCTGGCTTTGAGCCAGAGGATAACATGGCTAACCGGCTGGTGATTGACTTCGGGGATCCGGGAATACTTATCAACGCGCAAGAAGCGTTGTTCATAAAATCCGATCAGATAAAGAGTCCTATGGGGGGCCAGCTGGCGGCATTCTCCAGCACCGACCAACTTAATCAGTACAACAAAGAATGGAATGGAATTCTGTTGAGCTGGGGAGAGGTGATCACAATTTATAAATAAGCATAACTCCACTGACGGCGGTCTACCTAAATAATAAAAGCCTTTGAACAAGTCCCTTACGATACTATTATTTATTAGCCTTTGCCTGGAGGGTGCAGATGTTTTGGCGCGCGCCATCAAAGTAGGATCGAAAGAAAAAGTCCGTTTTGTTAAAGAAGGAATCATGTTAGCCAGTCCGGGAGATACGCTGCTGATCCAACCGGGTGTTTATCGTGAAGGCAATATTATTCTTCAAAAACCACTCGTGATCATTGGGCAACACAGACCTGTTTTAGATGGGGAAAATACCTATGAGATCCTTACCATCCATGCCAATAGGGTAGTGATCCAGGGACTGAGGTTTATCAATACCGGTATTGCCAGCATGAAAGACCTGGCGGCCATCAAAGTGCTTGAGTCACGGGACGTGTATATCATCGACAACCAATTTGAAAACTCGTTCTTCGGCATCTATCTGGCCAACTGCTCTCATTCCCGGATCGAATACAATCAACTCCATGCAGAAGCAGAAGCTGAGCACCAGATTGGGAACGGTATTCACCTGTGGAAATGTAATGAGATCGTCATTCATCATAACTACGTGGCTGGCCACCGCGATGGCATCTACTTTGAATTCGTGACTCACTCGTTGATTACCGATAACCATAGCGAAGGAAATTTGCGCTACGGCCTTCATTTCATGTTTTCACATAATGATGAATACAGAAACAATACCTTTATTAATAATGGCGCCGGGGTGGCCGTCATGTATACCAAGGGCGTAAAAATGATTAATAATACTTTTGAGCATAATTGGGGTTCCTCCTCCTACGGACTTCTGTTGAAAGAAATCAGCGACAGTTTTGTTACAGGGAATAAGTTTAAGAAGAATTCCGTAGGGATACTTATGGAAGGCAGTAGCCGGATCGAATTTCGGGAAAATTCTTTTATTCAAAACGGATATGCGCTTCGCCTGCAGGCCAGCTGCGACGACAATGTTTTTGAGCACAATAATTTTAAAGCCAATACTTTCGATCTCGTTACCAATGGATCTCTGGTTCTGAATAAGATCAATGGCAACTATTGGGATAAGTATGAAGGTTATGATCTCAATCACGATAAAATAGGTGATGTCCCCTACCGGCCTGTCAGCATGTATGGCATGATCATCGATCGGATGCCCACAGCGGTATTACTCTGGAGAAGTTTTCTCGTATTTCTTATGGACCGCGCTGAGAAAGCGATCCCAGCGCTGACGCCTGAAAATTTAAAAGATGATTCACCCTCAATGAAGCCCTATGATCTCATTCGTTGACGTCAGCAAAAAATTCAATAAACTAAAGGCACTGGAGCAGGTGACCCTGGACCTGCAGACCGCCAAGAGCTATGCCCTCATTGGACCGAATGGTTCAGGAAAAACCACGTTAATCAAAACCCTGCTGGGACTGGTTCTGCCAACTTCAGGTGAGATTCTGTTTGATGAAAAGAACATCGCCCATGACTGGAAATACCGGGAGAAGATCGGATACATGCCCCAGATAGGCCGTTACCCGGACAACATGAGCATTGGCCAACTGGTTGATATGATGAAAAATATTCGCCAGGACCCGGAGAAAGTGGATGAAGAACTCATCGATGCTTTCAAGTTGTATAAAATTTACGATAAGCGAATGCATGCCTTGTCGGGCGGCACACGGCAAAAAGTAAGCGCCGCGCTGGCTTTCCTTTTCAATGCGCCCGTGCTGGTGCTTGATGAACCTACTGCAGGTCTCGATCCGGTCTCCGTAGAAATTCTTAAAGAGAAAATCATTGCTGAAAAAAGTAGGGGCAAACTGTTGCTGATCACCTCCCACATACTCAATGACCTGGATGAACTTACTTCCGATGTTGTTTACATTTTCGAAGGAATGCTGCAATACAACAACACCATTCAAGCACTGAAAGAAGAAACCAATGAAAAGCGCTTAAGTAAAGCTATCGTCACCATGATCAAGCAGAAAGAATTAATCTCCTCCGTAACTGAATAATATGACACGCGTAATTAAGTACATTTTTTATGACATTCTAAGAACCCGTTTCATTATCCTGTATGCGGCCTTCCTGTTTATTTCCACCTGCTCACTTTTTCAACTGGACAGCGATTCCAACAAAGTCGTTCTGAGTTTACTGAATATTGTATTGATGGTAGTCCCGCTCGTGAGCGTAGTGTTTACGACCATTCATTTTTTCAATTCCTATGAATTTATCGAATTGATGCTGGCACAACCCGTCCATCGCAAATTCATATTCCTGGGTGAATATATGTCTGTGGCCGTATCCCTTTGTATGGCATATATTATTGGAATTGGGGTCCCTTCCCTTTTGTTCAGCGCTGATTCAAGTGCCATCACGCTCCTTTTTACCGGCATCATCCTTACCCTCGTCTTTGTTTCGCTGGCGTTCCTTTCCTCGGTCCTCACCCGTGACAAAGCAAAGGCCATTGGCATAGCGTTGTTGTTTTGGTTTTATTTTTCTCTTCTCTACGATGGACTTTTATTGTGGGTAGTTTACAGCTTTCCCGATTATCCGCTGGAAAAAGTTACACTGGCGTTGATTGCTTTCAATCCTGTTGACCTGGCCAGAATCATCATGCTGCTTCAACTCGATATTTCTGCCTTGATGGGATATACTGGGGCGTTTTATAAGGAATTTTTTGGAAGCAACACCGGAATGATTTTTTCCACTTCTATCCTCATACTCTGGATTATACTACCCATCTGGGCAGCCTTGCGGATCTTTTTAAAAAAGGACTTATAGTTATCGATTCGCATACGCAATATTGAGTCCATTAAAAAAATGACAGGTGAAGCAAGTTATCAAGGCAATCCATTTCAAAAGCATGTCAATTTACCTATCGGCAAGGAACATTTTTCAGAATGGCTCAAGCTATTCATTCAAACTGTGGATGATAACTTCAAAAGTGAAAAAGCAGATGAAATCAAAAACCGCGCGCAGCATGAAAAGGAACGGATTGGAATAACTCCAAAGTATTAACCAGTCAAAAAACACAAAACCCCGATGAACGGGGTTTTGTATAAAATTACAGGAATCAATTTTATTTCTTCCAGTCTGAAACGATCGGCGATATTTTATTATCCTCCAATTGTTTTAAAAAGGCCGCATATTCTCCTTTCTTTATTTTCTCCAGGTCGGCCTGGTACCCGGTCAGGCTATTTTTAAGCTTGGCGTATACTTCAAGATATTGGTCGGCTGGGGCAAAATCAGCAATGCCTGCTGTGGATGCCACATAGCCCATTTTTGCCATGAGCATTTCGGGGTAACGGGTGTCATCCGAACCGGTACTACTGTGTTTCATCTGCACCAGTTTGCCTTCTACCTGCATCAGCAAAGTATCCAGGTGATTGGCGGAACCAACCAGCTTTTTATTTGCCGGCTTTGATTTTAGGGCGTCGCGCAAGTCATACAATTGCCTCCGAACCGATTCAATCTCATTTACCATATCCGCAGCAAGATTCCAGTCAGCATGAATTTTGGATAATAACTCAGTTTGTTTCGTAATATCCTGTAAAGTGCCAACAGAATTCGGGTCTTTCAAAACATTGATTGAACTCGTGAATTTCTGATTACCGGTCACCATGCTCACGGTATACTTTCCGGGAGAGACGAGATATGATTTAAAAGGTACCCCTATGTGAGCCTTCCGGCTTCGGTTATTGTCCAAAGGAACCCAGTCATGATAGGGAGGTGGTGTGCGCATAATAACCTCCTTGGTCTCTTTTCCCTGAAGGCTCCACCACACGCGATTGATGCCCGCTTTACCTTTCTGTTTAAAAGTCTTCACGGTGTCACCATTGGCCGCCGTTATAAAAATTTTAACGCTGTCCTTGTCGGAAGATGACCAATAACTAACGGGCGCACCGTAAGGCGGATCTTGTCCCCAGGAGGCTTCAGAAAAAATCTGCATGGTGCCTGTTTTCGGGCGAAACCGATAAGTATCCTTGGGATTAAACAAAGCTGCCGTTGCCGTCGCTGCAGGCATTTGCTGAAGCGGGCTGATATCGTCCAATATCCAAATGCCTCTGCCGTAGGTTCCAACGACGAGGTCATTGAAATGTTCCTGAATATCCATCCAGTAAAAAGGTGTATGAGGTAGGTTGCTCATGAACGTCTGCCAGTTTTCTCCGTCATCAAAAGAAATGTACAGGGTGCTTTCTGTTCCCAAGTACAGCAATCCTTTGCGGATCGGGTCCTCTTTGATCATCCTGCAGTAGTTGAGGTTGCCGGACGCAATACCTTTGGTGATTTTCTTCCAGGTCTTTCCAAAGTCTTCTGTCTTATAGACGAAGGGCTGAAAATTCCCCACTTCATGAAGTTCAACGGTGATATAAGCTTTCCCTTCACTCCACTTAGAGGCTTCGATATTCCGTACAGTTCCCAATGCAGGCAGGTCTATCATATTCTTCGTCACATTGGCCCAGTCCTTTCCTCCATTTTGACTGACGCTGATTTGACCGTCATTGGTTCCTGCCCACAGAATTCCCTGTTTGACAGGTGATTCATCAAAGGCATAGATCACGTTCGCATACTCAACACCGATGTTATCAGGACTGAGTCCGCCGGATATTTGTTGCTTGCTCTTGTCGTTCATGGTGAGATCTGGACTTATCACTTCCCAGGATTGCCCGCCATTGGTTGTGCGGTGCACTACCTGGCTGGTCACATACACCGTATTGTGATCATGAGTGGAAATCAACAAAGGGAAGGTCCATTGGAACCGGTATTTTACTTCGCTGGCAGGATGCCCCGCTGAAAATTCAGGCCAAACTTCAACCTGACGGAACTGGCGTGTCTTCTCATTGTAGCGTGTCACCACCCCACCCAGGGCACCGGAGCCAGACGCACTGGACCATACCACGTCCGGATCTTTTGGATCAGGCGTAGCAAATCCGCTTTCACCGCCACCCACATCGTGCCACATGCCGGTCGTGATTGCGCCGGGCCCAAAGAATCCTCCAATGCCGCTTCTGCTAGGGCCGTACATCGCAGGACCATCTTGGCGGTTGGTCACCACATTATACGGAATGCTGTTGTCGGTAGTGACGTGATAAAGCTGGGCGATGGGAAGTATAACCCTGAACCAGGACTTTCCCCTGTTCCTCGATATTGCAATCCCGCCGTCTCCGGAAACCAGTTGTCTATTTCCATTGGTCGGATCAATCCACATATCATGATGATCCCAATTGGGTTGTTTCATAAGCATGGTGCTGAAATCAATGGACTTCCCAAGCTCAATGTCAATGGACTTCCCACCGTCAATGCTGTAACTGTAAGGTGAACCGGGAAAATATATTTCGTTGGGATTATCGGGGGAAGCTACGCACCGTGTATAGTAGGCCTGCCTGCTGGCAAGTGTATGATCATAATTAACCAACGTCCATTTTTTTCCCTTGTCATCTGACCGCCACAACTCGCCAGATTCAACCTTGTCACCCATTTTTTCAATGCCGTCGCCTGTTTCAATCAAGGCATAGATCTTGTTGGGGTCTGATGGCGTCATGGTCATGGCAATTTTGCCAACAGGCTGCTCAGGTAAACCATTGCCTTTTAATTTAGTCCAGGTTTCACCCCCGTCCTTCGACATGTGAATGCCACTTCCGGGTCCTCCGCTGGTTCGATTCCAGGTTCTAAGAGACAGTTGCCACATGCCAGCAAAAAGTACCCTTGGGTTGGATGGGTCCATCACAATTTCAGAGGCTCCAGTATTCTCATCGATGAACAATACCTGTCTCCAGTTTTTTCCTCCATCCGTTGATTTATAAATTCCTCTCTCCTTTTGAGGTGCATACGCATGACCCACGGCTGCTACATAAACCACATCGGGGTTGGTGGGATGAACGACTATACGAATAATTCTTCCCGTATTGTCAAGGCCGGATGGTTGCCAGGTCTCTCCCCCATCGGTGGATTTCCACATGCCATTGCCGATGGAGACATTCGATCGTATCGAGCTTTCCCCAGTACCCGCATAGACCACCTGAACATCAGAAGGTGCAATGGCTAAGGCACCTATCGAGTGGACCGGTTTATCATCAAAGACCGGTTTCCAGTTCAGACCACCATCGGTTGTCTTCCAGATACCCCCTGTTGCAGCTCCTGCAATATAAACCTGGTCGTTGCCGGGTATGCCTACGGCACAAGTATTCCGGTTACCCAGTGGGCCAATATGGCGGAATTTAAGCTGCTCAATGTCTTCCTTCTTCAGAACTTGCGCGTAGGTTGAAAGAAAGAAAATGGAGCAGAAAACTAAAAGTGTTGAGAATTTCCTCATAGGATTATTTAGGTTAGGTTGATTTTTTCAAGAATATAAATTCACTTGCGAGAAAAATTTTTAACTTATTTACTGAGACTCTGTCGTTCAAAATAGTAAACGCCATTTTTATTTGATATGACAATATCCAGCTTCCCATCCTGATTCATATCGTAGGTTACAAACTGAATGCCTACGCCGGAAGTGCTATCGATCAAATGCCGAATCCACACCGGTTTCTGCTTGCCATCTTTCAATAATTCAAACCAATACAAAACCGCGGGTTCAAGCCCTCCGGGACCTCTTCCCTGGTGAGAGAAGAAACGCTTCCCGGTGATAAGGTCTGGCAATCCGTCGCGGTTGATATCCTCGAGCACAAGGCTATGAGTTTCCGAAAATGAACTATCAATGGTGTGGGTTTTAAAAAAACTTTTTCCGGCCTTATCAAAGTCCTGTTCGTACCACCAGATCCCATATTCATGTGCGGACGAGGAAACCACATCTGCATCACCGTCATTATCAAAGTCGTAGGTCAGCATCTGGGCGCAGGACTCACCCAGGTCCGCTTCATGAAAAACCCATGGCGACGATTGAAAATCCTTTGGCGCTTCCCACCATCCTCCGCGGATCATGACATCCTTTCTGCCGTCACCATTGATGTCACCCCACCCCATTCCATGAGAAAACAATCCCACGCCTTTTGCATTTTTTTCACTAATAGCTTTACGATCCCACGTAACTTTCTTTGCTTTTACCGAGGGAGTCACCCAAAACATCTGACCTATCTTTTCATTCCCGTAGACAAGGTCCTTTTTACCATCGCCGTCAAGGTCAACTACCATCGGAGACTCGTTCGAGGCAACGGAATCAATCAGATATCTTTTCCAAAGTACTTCTGCTCCCTGCGGATTCTCCAGCCAGTAAACTTCCTTTCCGGGAAAATCGAAATTAATCAGATCCGGCCATCCGTCTTCGTTTACATCTATTGAAAAATTCAGGAATGAATCACTGTATCCTTTCGTATAATCAAATCTCTTGGACTTCCAGATGTCATGGACTTTCCAGTTCGGTGCTTCAAACCACCGGGCGCCTGCGATGATGTCCATTTTTCCATCCTTATTTATATCTGCCACCGTAGCACCTTCTGAATAGAATTCATCCCACAGGTGAAATTTTTTGAACTTGACATCCTTACCAGACGTTTGAGCATTCACAAAGACAGAATAAAAAATTAAGTATAAGAGGATGAACCCCGCATAGAAAAAAGAACCATTGGGTTGAACCCGGCATACAGAAATCTTTAATGAAATTATCATATGTTTATTTTTTTATTGTGTTTTCAAAAACAAAAACGCCTTTGAAATTGACAATAACAATCCAATGACTGGCCCCAGCTTAACAATCCAATCAGGCATCATCCTCATCTTTCAACTATTTATGAGTTTATGAGTTTATGAGGTAGGTCAGCAACTCATTAAAATCATCTTCAGAAATAGTTGTGCCAAAATTATCCGGCATGATTGTATAACGGGATGCCTTCTTCTCCTGAATATCTTTTTTCGTTACCGAAAACTCCTTTCCGGCTAAGTCGGCAAACACCATGACGGCCCCTTCCTCCCTACGATAGATCCCCGACAATACTTTACCATCTTTCATTTTGATGGTATAGTTCCTAAAGGCCTCTGAGATATTGCGGTTAGGGTCCAGAATTTTCTCAGTCAAAGCGCGCGCTCCCCGGGCGCCAATTCCATTCAGTTGAGGACCGATGGAAGGAACACCAATCCGCTGATGGCAAGCATTGCAATACATATTAAAGACGGCACGTCCTGAATCGAGTTGAATGGATGACACATGAGAAGCTTCATAGCTTTTTACGCGGGCTTCAATAAGTGCTTCTTTTTCTTTGCTGATCTCACCCACATTGGTGGTGAGCTCATCATAAGTCTTTTGTTCATTCCTGGTTATATTCAACAACACCCTCTCTTCGACAGAGGGTTCGATCAGGATTCTTGCAGAAAATTCTCCTTTCTTGATTTTATCAAAAAGCATTCCCTTGCCTTCCGATGAGCTTGCTAAAGAAACTGCGATAGCAGACTGAAGATCAGCCGGGGCATTTTTCACCGATGCCAGAACTTTGTTCGCAGCTGGGTCGGAGAATTTACCTAGTTCAGTGGCAACTTTTTTGCGCAACCCCAGTGGAACAGAATCATTTAGCAGACTGCCTGCCAGCTCTATACTCTTCTCCGGGGAAATTTTTGATAGCGCAGTGAAGGCCGCTGCTTTGACATCGAGGTGATCCTGTGAGCCCTTCATAAGAAATGCCTCCAGGAAAGGAACCATCGATGCTACTTTATAATCTCCGGCGAGATCAGCCGCAAACTTCTGCCGGGAAATGGTCTCTTCGGTGATGGGCGTAAACCCAGATGGATATTTTTTAAGAATACTTTCAGCTACTATTGCTCCCCACTTCTGGAGTGTGGCGCTTTCCTTTCCTCCGCGTTGTGCGATTCCTTGCCGGATTCCACGCAGCATGGAGGTTGCAACATCCACATCCAGCCCGCTCTGGGTAGACGCTTCGGCAATGACCGCATCTAAATTCTCAGGAGGTGCAAAGCGTGCGATCTGCTGATATGCCAATCCCATTTTCTGCCCTTGTAAAGGATTTTGTGCCATATGTTTTGCAAGAAATATACCAGCATCTCTTGAATACACATCGACCAGCACACTTTCAATGAAGACCACCTCTCCTGGCTTCCACTCTTTAGAAGCAACTTCTATGAGCAAGGGTTCATTTCTTAAAAGGTTACGAAGACAGAGTTTTGCCGTGTAAATCAAATGTGAATCAGTTGCCGGCGTTTCGTTTAAGACTGTCAAAACAGATTCAAGGGATGACATCTCGGGATATTTCATCAGCAATTCAACGGCAGCGCGCACAACATGAGGATCCTTATCTTCTAATGCCTGCACAATCATCGGATATACCTTCTCCCTATCGGATTTCTCTTCACCGAGGATTCTCATGGTATGCAGCCGAATGAGTTCACTGGCATGCGTCGCAGATTTTTGGATAAGATCAGGCGTAAGGGCATGCAGGCGCTGTAAAATCCACAACGACTGTACATATTGCCTGACGCTGAGATCCTTATTATTAAATACTTTGCCGACGGCATCAACGGCCGCTGGTCCGATGCGGTCAACGAGTTGGTTGGCAGCCGCAAAGCGTATGGTCAAATTATCATCATCCAAAATAGAAATCAATTCATCCGTTGTGGCCGTGAGTAAATTTTTGCGGGCATGCTGCTTGCCTTTGTAGGTGATACGCCAGATTCTCCCGCGGTTCTTGTCGCGTTGCGGGTGGCCGAGCGGAACTTCATAGTGTCCGATGATGCGGTTATAAAAATCAGATATATAGATAGCGCCATCAGGTCCCAATTTTATATTCACGGGTCTGAACCAGGGGTCGGCGCTTTTTACAAAATCAATTTCAGATTTGCCTACCGGTGAAGAGCCCTGATTGACGTATGAATAGCGATGTACCCTGGAGTTGATGACATCGCCAATGAATAAATTGTCACGGAATTCCATAGGAAATATTCCATCCGCGTAGTAGGTAATTCCGCAAAGGGCTGTTGCCTCGTCAACCAACGGTTTCATATCAGGACCAAATGCCATGATTTCAATTTTCCCAAAGTGAGGATAGTCTCCTCCGATGATGAGCTGATACAATGGTGAACTGTGACTGTCCGTGGAGTATATATATCCCGATTCATCATACGCGAGTCCAAAAGGATTTACCTGACCAAAAGTGGTTTGTTCGACCCGGCTGCCATCGATGCGAAAGCGAAAAGTATTGCCTGATATCATTCTGATAGAATCACCGTCGGCTCCGGCGACCCTGGAATCATTTGTAAATCCGTGACAGGCATGGACCCATCCGTCAAATCCTCGAATGAAGTTGCTCACCATTCCGTGGGTATCGGTGTAGCCAAAGGGACCCAGCATTACTTTTTGGTTATCCTGCTTCCCGTCATTATTGTTATCGTTAAACTTATAAACATTCGGTATGCTGAAGGCGATGACACCGTCATTCAGCGGCAGCAGTCCAATGGGAATATTGAGTGTATCGTTGAAATGGGTAAACTTATCGGCCCGCCCGTCGCCATCTGAATCTTCCAGTATGGTGATACGGTCTGTGCCTTTGCCCATGGCCGCAGGGATCGGATAGTCAAATGATTGTGTCACCCACATACGCCCTTGCGCATCGAATGCGAGGTTCATGGGCTTTTGAATATCCGGCTCCGAAGCAAACAACTGTATTTCAAAACCGGGAGGCAATTTAAATCCCGCCAACTCTTCTTGTGGAGTGCGAGCTTCTGTAGCGCGAATATTTTCACTGAAAAGAGGGCCGCTGTATTTGCCTTCATCATCGACCTTCGTAGAGCAACCGGACCAGAAGATCCAGGCCAAAACTATCATTACACCTTTTCCTTTTAGCATCATGCAGGTTATAGTTTTGAAATCATGTCAGGACACAAGGCCTGGGAACGCAGGTTCATGTAGTTTGATATCTTTATTTGCGCTTCACCGGAATGGCAAACAAAAGAGACTGGCTACGACTTAAATAAAGTTGAGCGACTTGTTGTAAGGTATATAAAATAAATTAATATACTTGTTGTAATTTGATCAGCCGTTGGATAAGTCCATAAAAATATCACCGCTGTGGACTTCACTATTCCACCGGATTCACTCCCTTCTTCACTTTCTTTAATGGGAACTCAAACCCCATACGGATATTCAGGCGGTCGGCATACGGACTGCTGTGATATGGATCATAGAGGTTGGCTTGGGGTCCTGGATTAACTCTGAAAAAGAAGCGTGTGCCATCGTTAAGCGTTTACCTTCTCAACGTGAACCATGGGGTTCATAACAATTTTTGCCTTTACCGAGTTCGAGATCAGGCAATTTGATTCAGACTTCTGAAGCAC
>JAYWDP010000213.1:0-6303 GCA_043779775.1 Cyclobacteriaceae bacterium | reverse complement strand
GATGGTCGGACAATTTCAGTGGTCTGTTTACCCCAGCCTCCTTGTAAATAAACTCAATGGCCCTCAGGGCCCCGCCCAATTCATTTTCCAGCAGCGTCCTGTCTTCCAAATCAAGATCATGAATTTTTACAGGAAGAATCCGGCTGGCAACATTTCCATTGTTTAATTTAATATCTCTTCCAAGTTGGTCATCTTTCGCAAGCCCATTAAAAACGCAAAACTCGTGCTGCCAGGCAAAACTTTTTGGATCGCAATAGGTCTGGGAAATGATAGGAATGAAAATCAGGCACTTTAGTTTGCGCTTAAGGCTTTTATCAACGTTGTGGGTCTCGAGCAGACCATCGTGATAATTGGTGTCGAAGTAAACGGAGATGGGGTCTTTGATGGTGCTCCTGAGTTCCTTCTCCAGATTTTGAACAAAGTCAGAAACCCATCCATCGGAGGCTTGTCTGCCGAAGCTTTGCGCAGGCAGGCCTGCCTGACCGGTAGGCAGGTTATCGTTATGGCGGTAACTTATAAATATATCGTACTCAAAGTCTGGTATTACTGATGACATCGTTCAAAGATAAGTTTTTTGTAAGATTATCAACGTGGATAGAGGGCCACATTGCCACGGCCTTAAGGCCGTGGCAATTGTTTCGATTTGCTTAATTTGCATCAATGCCAAATCTCTACCTTATATCGGGTTGCAATGGTGCAGGAAAAACTACAACATCCTTCACGGTATTGCCTGAAATGTTGGACTGTAAGGAATTTGTAAATGCGGATGAAATTGCTCGCGGGCTTTCCCCTTTTCAACCTGAAACGGTTTCATTCCAGGCAGGCCGAATCATGTTGAGTCGAATCAAGGAATTAATAAGAGCTAAGAATGATTTCGGTTTTGAAACAACACTTGCCACCAGAAGCTACGTCCCATTAATTAAAAATGCCAAGAAACAGGGTTACACAGTCGTCCTGATCTATTTTTGGCTTGAGTCTTCTGAACTCGCCAAAGCCAGAGTAAAAAAACGGGTTGAAAAGGGAGGCCATAATATTCCACCTATAATTATTGAGCGAAGATACATAAGGGGATTACAGAACTTCTTTTCCTTATACAAAATCCTGGCTGACAGTTGGATAATCTATGATAATTCCCATGAAAGTCCCGTTATTATGGCAAGGGGAAGTGCTTCAACAGATATTCATATATTTAATGACGAACTTTGGACTAAATTCAATACAGGAAAATGAACACCTTGGAAATGGATCGTATGGTAGAGAAGATAACGGAAGGAGTAAAACTCTCTATTAGACGACTCATTGAACGCGAGAAAAAAGAAGATGGTGAATTGGTTGTTTCCAGAAACGGAAAAGTTGTTCGAATCAAGGCACGGGATATAAAAAATTAATTTAGATACGATGGAGTCACCATCAAGGTAACGGTTAATTCGATAGTTTATAAATCACATTCGATAGACATTTAGCACCTTCCATTGTTGATAGGCTAACCTCATTTAAGAAGGAGAAACTAAAGCAAATGGAATCACCGTCTCCTTCACTAACCAAAGCCGGTTTCATCGTACTCACTTTGGGCATGTACATCCTGGTGATGCTGGAATTGAAAAAAGCAGTTAACAAAACTCATTGGACGGATAAACAAAAAAAGACACGATATCAACGGGCGTTGGTTGCTCTTATCGGATGGACCGTTATGATTAGCATCCTGGCCCTATCGGGTTTCCTTCATGATTTCTCTGCAACCCCTCCCCGCGTGATGATCGTACTGGCAGTTCCGCTGATCACCATGGTCACATTGATGTTCTCTTCAAGCGTGAGAGATTTGCTCCTGCTGATCCCAGCACAGAATATTATTCGTCTACAGGTCTTCAGGATATTTGTAGAAATATTATTATGGATGATGTTATTGCAAAATGCTTTGCCTGTGCAAATGACTTTTGAAGGGAGAAATTTTGATGTTCTCGCCGGGTTGACTGCGCCTTTCGCTGCTTATTTTCTTGTGCAACACCGTGCCGCGCTGATTGTATGGAACATCTTGTCATTGGGCCTGCTTATTAATATAATAGTGATCGCCATTCTTTCCTTGCCTTCGCCGCTTCGGATTTTTATGAATGAGCCCGCGAATACCATCGTGGCAGAATTCCCCTACGTTTTGCTACCCGGCCTGCTCGTGCCGCTGGCGTATGGATTGCATTTTCTTTCGCTGAAGCAGTTGTTAATGCAGAAAAAATAACCGCGGAGACGCAGAGGCGCTAAGATCAGTAAATGCCCTTTGTTATTTCTCTGCGTTAACTCTTGCGTCTCTGCTTTTGCCTTCCGAAGCGTGCCGCGTAGGTAGGCGGTTAAAATTGAATTCAAGAAAAATTATATGGATTAGACCCTTCCTGCCCAAAAATTTACTAAACTTACCAAGCAACTTGAACGACCAATTCTTCCCTTCACAAACAATGAAAAGACAACAAAAATTCCTCGGCATTGTCTTGCTGGCCCTCTGTGCTGGCTGCAACACCTCAAAAGATTTCAAAACAACCGGCAGCATCGAGCGCCTGGACCCTGCCCTGGACAGCATCCTGTCGCCTGAGGCAAAAATAGAAATCATTGCCGAAGGCTTTGATTGGTGTGAAGGTCCGCTGTGGATAGAAAGCCAGCACATGCTGCTGTTTTCAGATGTCCCTAAAAACACCGTGTATAAATGGACAGAAGAGAAGGGTTCAGAAGTTTACCTGACCCCATCCGGTTACACCCGTGACGTACCCCGCGGTGGCGAGACCGGATCCAACGGTTTGCTCCTCGATAAAAACGGGAACCTGGTATTGTGCCAGCACGGCGACCGGCAACTCGCGGTGATGACAGCCCCGCTGAATGCTCCCAAACCTGAATTCAAAACCATCGCCTCCCAATACAATAAAATGCGATTCAACAGTCCCAACGATGCGGTCTATCATGATAATGCATTTTACATGACGGATCCTTTCTATGGTCTTGAAAAACATGCAGAAGATCCACTGAAAGAAATTCCCTTCCAGGGAGTCTACCGGATATCCGATGATGGAACCGTGCAATTGCTCATCGACTCCCTCACCTGTCCCAATGGCATTGCCTTTTTCCCGGATGGAAAGCATTTTATCGTCGCCAACTCCGATCCGAAGAAAGCACGCTGGTACCAATGCGATCTTAGCGGACCCGTTCTCATCGGTGATGAGTATGTTATGCAGATGGCCTGGAAGATATTTTATGACGCCACCGCACTGGAGGCTACTGAAAAGGGCTTGCCCGACGGAATGAAAATTGACAGCAAAGGAAATATTTTTGGCACAGGCCCTGGCGGTGTTTTTATTTTTAACCCCGAAGGCAAACTCCTGGGCAAAATAAAATTGCCGGAAGCTTCATCCAATTGCGCACTTTCCCCTGATGAAAAAACACTCTACGTTACCAACGATATGTATGTTCTCCGAATAAAACTCAGATAGTTCAGGCTCAACTTTCATTTAACATTTAACATCATTAAAATGCGTTTACTCATCATCCTCTTTTTCCTTTCCATCACAACCTTCGGACAAAAAAATCCCGATCTCGAAAAAAAAATCCTTTCCTTTGATCAATACGTTGAGAATGGCCGCAAGCAATGGGAAGTTCCCGGCCTGGCATTGGTAGTAGTTAAAGACGGGAAAGTAATTTTTAAAAAGGGCTATGGCGTTCGTGAATTGGGTAAGCAGGGGGAAGTAAACACAGAAACGCTATTTGCCTGCGCCTCCACTACCAAAGCCATGACCGCGGTCTGCATGGGTATCCTCGTGGACGAGGGAAAAGTGAAATGGGATGATGCGGTGATCACCTACCTGCCGGAATACCAGCTGTACGATCCGTTTGTAACCCGCGAACTCAGGATCCGAGATTTATTTATTCACAACAGCGGCGTAGGCAATGCAGATTTTGTATGGACAAAGATGGACATCAGCACCGATGAGATTCTGAAAAAAATGCAGATGGTAAAACCCAGTTACTCCTTTCGCTCAAGTTTCATCTACCAGAATATTTTTTACATCGCTGCGGGCAAAGTGATTGAGAAAATCAGCGGCAAGTCCTGGGATGATTTTATCCGCGAAAGAATCTTCACACCGTTGGCCATGACCCGCACGGTGCCCTCCCGCAAATACATCAAAGATGACAACCAGACCCGACCGCACTTTAAAGTTGAAAATACCATTGTGCCCATCGAATACACGAAAGACGCCGCCATAGGTCCTGCCGGCGCCGTTTGGGGCTCCATTGATGACATGAGCAAATGGGTGCTCTGCATGCTGGACAGCAGCAAGTACAGTGGGGGCAGATTGCTGAAAAAAGAAACATGGACCGAGATGTTCAAGCCTCAGACTCTTGTACCGCCAAGCGAATTTTACCCCACGGCACAGATCACCAAGCCCAACTGGATGACTTACGGCCTGGCATGGTTTCAGCATGATTATCACGGAAAAAAATTGAACTATCATACCGGTAGTCTGGACGGGCTTACTGCCATCAACGCCCTGATTCCGGAAGAAAAAATCGGCTTCTACATTTTTGAAAATTACGATCACGCCGAATTGCGGCATGCCCTCATGTACAGGGCTTTCGATACTTTTGCCTTTGGCGACAACCGTGACTGGAGTACTGAATTTCTCAAGCTGTATAATGGCATTGGGGATAAACAGAAAAAGACTGTAACCGATTTTGAAGCCAAAAGAGTACCCAATACCAAGCCATCGTTCCCACTGAGTGATTACACCGGAAAATATATAGACCCAATGTATGGTGGAATGGAAATCACTAACGTCAACAACCAGTTGATAATCAATATCAATAACTTTGTGAAGGCAACGTTAGATCATTGGCACTTCGATACATTTCGCGGTTGGTACGGCCAGAAGTGGGATGGTAAAGCCACGGCCTTATTTTCTCTGGGAACCGACGGAAAAGTAAGCACCGTGAATTTTGACGGCATCGTCTTTAAGAAAACAAAATAATTTGCCCTTAACCTAAATCCCTAAACCCAACCTCCTTTGTTCAAAAAACTAAGTGAAATTTTCAGCAGAAAGAAAGAATTCAAAGAATATGACTTTCAGATTGTTGAATTCAACCTGCCCAGGGAGGGTATTATTCAATATGCCCGATGGCTGCATCCGGGGGAATTCGGCAATGAAGTAAACCAGGAGAACGTAAATTTCTATCGTCAATATGTCAAGGAAGGTGACTTCGCGATTGATATCGGTGCGAATGAAGGAGATACCTCCGTTCCTATTGGCATCGCAACAGGAAAAAGCGGATTGACGCTGGCCCTTGAACCCAATCCCCATGTATTTAAAGTACTATCTAAAAACGCCTCGCTTAACAAATCGATCACGAACATCGTACCCCTGAATTTTGCCGCCACAGCAACCGATGGAGAATTTACCTTTGGATCCGGCGATCCCTCCTATGGCAACGGCGGCATCGTGGGCTTTACCCACAATGAAGCCAGAAACGTGCGTTACACTTTTCAGATCCAGGGAAAAAATCTGGAGAACTTTGTAAAAACAAACTACGCTGAAGAACTCAAAAAACTCTCGTTCATCAAGATCGACACCGAAGGTTATGACAAGGAAATAATCAAGACAATTCCTGAATTAATCAATACTTACAAACCCGTGATCATCACGGAGTGCTTTGGGCCTTCTACGGAAAAAGAAAAACAGGAGCTGTACAAAATACTGACGGACTATGGTTACGAACTTTTCCACCTCCTGGATTTCCTCGGTTCAAAAGAGGAGAAGATTGGGGCGAATCAAATGAGTGGGAAGAAAACATTTGATATTCTGGCGCTGCCGAAGTAGTTGTTCGTTGATGGTTGTTAGTTGTTCGATCCCTGATGCCAATAGCGATCAACTAACAACTAACTTCTCAATTTTGGAAATCCTGTTCTCCTAAATATTTCAAGTTTATAAGTTGAACGCCGTTAAGTTGGACAATCGAACAACCATCAACGAACAACTAACTCAACCAATTTCTATCACCACATCATCCGTCATCGGATGCCCCACGCACGTGAGCACATACCCTTCATCGCGCTCGGATTGGGAAAGTCCTTCTTCTTCATCCAGTTTTACTTTTCCGGATATCGCTTTGCCCCGGCAAGCAGTACATAATCCACTCTGGCATGAATAGGGCAAATCGATTCCCATGTCCAACGCCGTTTCGAGGATGGCACGGTTGGGCTGTACCAGGACTTTGTACTCCTGTCCGTCATAGCGGATGGTCACTTCATGGGCTTTATTTTCAGTTGCGCCCTGG
>JAYWDP010000212.1:0-6307 GCA_043779775.1 Cyclobacteriaceae bacterium | reverse complement strand
TTCAGAAGGAATTTTCAGTCTGGGTATATTACAGGAGAAAAATCGGGCCAATTAATATTAAGATTGGCAGTCACGGAACTATCGGGTGACCATACATTTGGCTTTCAATATTTCTTCGGCGATAAATTGAAAGGTAGAAATTCTGAGTTAAGTTCCTTTGATAGGGTTATTATAAGGGCAAGAACATCAAACCCTCAGCCTGTAAAAGTTAAAATTACTTTGATCAATGAGAATGCCCTCTCAATATCTTCATATATAATGCTTACTGATAAATTTTTAGATTTTGAATTGCCTTTCAATAATTTTACTATTGATTCCTCATTATTAATACCTCGCCCTTATCCTGGCTTTATGCCATTATGGTTTAAAGGTGCGGGTGTGGTTTCAAACTTTAAATTAAAGGGTTTTGAAAAAATTGAAATGACGATTGGTTCAGATATGTCTCTTGCTGAATTTAACAAACCCTGCAGTTTAGAAGTTGAATCAATAAGGTTAAAGAAAAGCAAATAATCGATTAAAAACATCCAAATGAAAATTAAACTGCTGTCAATGGGGCTTTTACTGGGATTGTTTGCATTTATGGTTCCTGAGGATCCGAAGGAAATTTTCCTGTGGCCTGACGGCGCCCGCGGATCTGAGGGGAAGATAGGGAAGGAAAAGGTTAGGATTGCGGAAACGGGGGACCATGTTGTTTCCAGCATCCATAACCCTTCCATTACTTCATACTTGCCATCGTCGGAAAAAGCCAACGGCACCGCCATGATTGTAGCACCCGGTGGCGGACACCGTGAGCTTTGGATTGACCATGAAGGATATGCCCCCGCACAGTGGTTGAGCGAGAGAGGAATTGCTGTCTTTGTTCTTAAATACCGCCTGGCCAGGGAAGAAAATTCTACTTATTCCGTTGAGGAACACGCACTGGCGGACATTCAGCGTGCCATACGGACAGTGAGACACCACGCCAAAGAGTGGAGGATTGATACCGCAAAGGTCGGGGTAATGGGTTTTTCCGCTGGCGGCGAACTCGCTGCCCTGGCGGCCATGCGCTTTGACCCTGGAGCTCCATCGGCTGTTGATCGCATTGATCGTGAAAGTTCTTACCCCAATTTTCAGATCCTCGTATATCCAGGCGGATCGGGCAAATTTGAAGTGACTAAAAAGTCGCCTCCCTTATTTATGATCGGTGGCTATAATGACCGCGCCGACATCTCCGAGGGGTTGGCGCAGGTCTATCTGAAATACAAACAGGCCGGTGTTCCCGCTGAACTCCATATTTATGCGAAAGCCGGTCATGGCTTTGGAATAAGAAAAAGCAACCAGGGAGCTGTGGTCGGTTGGCCGCAACGGTTGGTTGAATGGTTGGCCGATGAGGGCTTTATGAAACGCTGAAAAAAATAATGATTCGATAACAACGTTTTCAGGAAGTCATTGCCTTCAGAATATCATGATGCGTAATAATATGTACTTTCTCAGTCTCATCACGCACCAATAATGCTTTGTTATTTCTATTAAGCATTGACGAGAGAACATCCAAGGTGGTATCCAGGGCAACAAACTGCATGGGTTTGTCCATTAAATCACCCACCGAACTGTCTTTAACCGCGGGGTTCTCAATGATTTTTTCCAATAGACTGGCAGAGGCCACGCTTCCTACAAATTCGGAATCATCTACGACAGGGATTTGGTCAATCCCTTGCTGATTCATAATTATAATGGCTTCACCAATACGGGCATTTTTCTTTACGGTAAAGAGGCCATCCTTAATGTTTCGGTGGCGGATGATGTCTCGGGCAGAGGCAAAAATTCTTTCCTCCAGGAAACCATGATCTTTCATCCAGTTATCATTGTAGACTTTGTTTAAATAACGGGTGCCATGGTCAGGCAACAGCACGACCATTACATCATCATTCTTCAGGTGCTCACGGGCATATTCAAGTGCTCCATGCATGGCGGATCCACTGCTCCAACCAACAAATAATCCTTCTTCCTTAGAAAGGCGACGTGCCATAATGGCGCCATCCTTATCAGTGACCTTAATAAACTGATCGATGACGTCGAAGTTGACATTTCTGGGTAATATATCTTCACCAAACCCTTCGGTCAGGTAAGGATAGATTTCATTCCTGTCGAACACCCCAGTTTCCTTGTATTTCTTAAAGACCGATCCATAAGTATCAATACCCACAGTTATGATGTCAGATTTTTGTTCTTTTAGAAACTGCGCTGTGCCACACATAGATCCACCCGTACCCACGGTAGCTACATAATGTGTAATCTTTCCGGCACATTGTTTCCAAATTTCAGGGCCCGTGGTCTCATAATGGGCGGCGGTATTGGATAAGTTATCGTATTGGTTAGGGTAGTACGAATTGGGTATATCTTTATTCAGCTTGCGCGCCACCGAATAATAAGAACGGGGATCTTCCGGTTCAACATTGGTAGGACAAACAATTACTTCTGCACCGACAGCTTTAAGAATATCTATTTTCTCCTGAGACTGTTTGTCAGCCATGGTGAAGATGCATTTGTAGCCCTTGGCTATTGCCGTAAGTGCCAGACCCATGCCGGTGTTTCCCGAAGTCCCTTCAATCAGGGTTCCTCCCGGTTTGAGAAGGCCAGCTTTTTCGGCGTCTTCGACCATTTTTAACGCCATCCTGTCTTTGGTGGAATTTCCTGGGTTGAAATATTCCACCTTCACCAGAATGGTTCCGGGGATTCCGCTGTTCAGTTTATTGAGTTTTACCATGGGCGTATTGCCGATGGTTTCCACAATGGAGTTATAAATCATGGTTTGTCAATTAGAAAGGCAAAAGTACAAAGAAGGCTGCAAAGAGACTGACAAATGTTAGGAGGGAAGGAAGCCCTGGCCATTGAAATGAAATTGGTTGAAGAGAGAAATTGAAGGAATATCTGCTAGGATGTTGATCCTGCCAATAAATACATTACGGCCATCCGTATGGCAACGCCATTTTCCACCTGGTCGAGTATGATGGAGTGATGCGAGTCGGCGGCATCGCTGCTTAACTCGACCCCGCGGTTGATGGGTCCGGGATGCATCAGGACTATTTCTTTTTTTAGGCTATCCAGTATTCTTTTTGTGATTCCATAATAAAGGGTGTATTCACGAAGTGAAGGAAAATATTTTATCTGCTGTCGTTCAAGCTGGATACGGAGTACATTGGCTACATCACACCACATCAAAGCTTTCTGAAGGTCCCATTCTACTTTAACACCCAATTGGCCGATGAATTTTGGTAACAGTGTAGGGGGCCCGCACACCATCACTTCAGCGCCTAACTTTTTCAGCGCAAAAATATTTGACAGGGCCACGCGTGAATGAAGTATATCCCCAATAATGGCAACTTTTCTGCCCTTCACAGTCTTTAACCGTTCCCGGATGGAGTAAGCATCAAGCAACGCTTGTGTTGGATGCTCATGGGTGCCATCTCCAGCGTTGATGATATTGGCTTTGATGTGTTTTGCCAAAAAGTGAGGAGCTCCGACGCTGGCATGGCGCATGATGATCATATCGACTTTCATGGCCAGAATATTATTAACGGTGTCGAGCAATGTTTCGCCTTTTTTCACTGAACTGGTAGAGGCGGAAAAATTAATGACATCGGCAGAAAGTCTTTTCTGGGCCAATTCAAATGAAAGCCGGGTACGTGTGGAGTTTTCAAAAAAAACATTCGCGATGGTTATGTCGCGCAGAGAAGGTACCTTTTTGATGGGGCGATTGATAACTTCTTTAAAATTGTCGGCCGTTTCAAAAATTAATTCAATGTCATCATGCGTGATGTTCTTGATCCCCAGCAGGTGCGGTTGACTCAATCTTGACATAGCTTCATTCTTTGTTGATTAACCAAATTTTGTTGTGCTTATTCCCTGCATCCAACTCAACCAATACCCGCTGGCTATCCAAAGTATTCACATATTTGCCGACGTAATCTGCTGCAATGGGAAGCTCACGGGTGTGTTTGCGATCGATGAGTACCAACAACTCCACTTTTTCCGGTCTTCCAAAAGCGATCATGGCATCCAATGCGGCGCGTACGGTACGACCCGTGTACAATACATCGTCAATGAGCACAACTTTTTTACCTTCAATGATAAAGGGCACCCGGGTTTCGCTGGCTTTAGCAGGTATTTCCCGTCGTCGGAAATCATCTCGATGGAAAGTCGCATCCAGATAGCCTAACGGGATTTCAATTTTGTGGGCCTGGATCAGCTTTTGTTGAATCCATTCTGCCAGGAAAATGCCCCGGGGCTGGAGTCCCAACAAGACCGTATGTTCGAAATTTCCGTGATTTTCAATTAATTCCTGGCAAAGACGATCGAGGGTGATGTTGAGGAGATCAGAATCAAGAATGAGCTTTTTCTGCATGCCGGTTGCACAAATATAGCAGTAATTTGGCGATCCTTATCGGGTGTTTATTTATAGGATATTTTATTGATGAATAGAATACGTTTTGTTGCTCCATATTTCATTTGAATCCTTTGCACTCCAAAAGCATAAAAATAATCTCCATACCAATAATCCAGATGTTCGCTTTCTGTGCTTTTCTGGTTAATCAATGCGTCATTGAAGTCAATCTTCATGGCGTCCTGACTTTTTCCTTCAAGGACTTCAGAATCGTGAATGATTTTTGTTCGCAGGGTATTGGAAAACAGGTACATCATCAGAATCCTGTCTTTCTCCGGCCTGACTTTCACAAATTTTTGCAATTCCATTGTTTTGACATCATTGATTTCAAAACTATTGTCCCAGATTATTTTTCCGGTTTTATCAAACCCAATCACCACCGCATGGGTATACTGATAACCATCAAGAATCATATCGGATCGATAGGGTGATGAGTAATAGGAGTTGTAATAAACCCGGGTAGACGCGCCGCGTAAATACTGGTTAGGATATACATAATGTGGATAAAATGCTTCACCTGTCATGATGTATTGGTTTTTGTAAGGAATAATGTCATGAATAATGAAGCGATAATTAAACTTTATTTTTTTTCCACGAATGGTTTTGCGCTCAATCCTTTCTTTTACCCGTTTCAGTTTCTTTGCTTTCATATAGCTGAAGAAATTCTTAAGATGCGCAAAGTTGTAGTAGTCAACTGCATATTCACCTTCCGGGTTAATGCCAGCCACAAAGATTCCACGGGAGATGTCATCATATGAATAACGACCATAGACCCCGGCTACTATTTGCTCTCCGCTCTCCAACTTCACCGAGTGACCAAATATCAGATTTTTACCTTTTTCGGGTTGAATGATCGTAGTCTTTATCAAATCGCCTTGCGGACTATAGTTCCGTATCCACAAGCACCTTTTTTTTTCAATATTCCTGGCATTGACAATAACATCCAGACTTCCGTCTTTATAGGATTTTAACTGATCAAGCTCACCAGGCTCGTTGAAAAAACCGGGAAGGATTTTTGCGTTTTGCTCTTTAAATCCAAAATACACCACCAAGGGTCTATAATTGAAGTATCCTCCGATCAGGGCCGCATCGTCTGTAACAATAAAATCGACAGGAAGAAATGGAATAACATTTTTTACGGTATAACTTCCAAATTCTCCGTTATTTGCTTCGATGACTGCAATCTTAAAGTCGCCTCCTATGGTGAGCCGGTCTTTAAAAAGGAAGTAGACAAATTCTTTGTGTTGTTGCACCCTCAGCAGATTAAG
Source organism: Cyclobacteriaceae bacterium (assembly GCA_043779775.1). GTDB lineage: Bacteria > Bacteroidota > Bacteroidia > Cytophagales > Cyclobacteriaceae > ELB16-189. Next base: position 616 of record JAYWDP010000212.1, on the reverse strand, counting down.
GCTCTTAGCTACTATAAAATAATTTTTCCAAATTGTTTTGAGTGTTGTGTCTATTTTGATCAGTTCGATGCGATCTTCATTGCCTGATGAAACCTGGCGGTATAGCATCGCACCTTTCTCTCCAAGGCCGGCGATCCTGTATTTTTCCTCATCATCCCTGAGTTCCAACGAAAACTGGTCAGTCTGGTTGACTTGCGCCAGCGTTGCGAATACATTAGACAAAAGTATTGTAAGAAATAGGATGGACTTATTCAATGCTGACCCGGTTAACATAGAAAACATGATGCCTTTCATTTTTCCGGCTGATAGTCTGATATCCCCATAGATAAAAATGCTTATCGTACCAGAAGCGGGTGGCTCCTTCATCCTTATCTTCGTTTTTCAATGTTTCATTTTGGTCTTTCAAATCGATTTTTAGCTGATTAATCACGGGTTGCTCATCGCCTGCCCCGGCCTCTTTCAAATAATAGATATTTCCTTCTTTTTTATAGATAACGATAGTAGAGTCATGGTTGATGACAAAATCGCTCACCTGCTCAAGATTAGATTGACGGACTTCATCAAATTTCAGACTCACATCCCGCTCTAACTTGCCATGAGCATCAAATTTCACTAC
>JAYWDP010000211.1:0-6310 GCA_043779775.1 Cyclobacteriaceae bacterium | reverse complement strand
GTGTGTGTTCTATGGTGCTTACGCGGGCACCACTTTGTTCGATGGTGGTACCGCGGGAAACATCGACAACCCGGTCACAATCGGCATCAATGATAGGGGATCCTGGCAGGTCCACCCGTTGAAATTTTATGCCATGATTGGGCTTGGCAGGCATGAAGGTCAGCGTAGTTTGCACCCCGGTATGAAGGCCGACGCCCGATAGGGTCACCGACTTTTGAATAGTTTGTTGCTTGTGATTAAGCATGAATTAAATAAGGATGCAAATTTAACCGGACCTGAGCAGTATGCCAAAAGCGAACCCCGGAGGGTCTAATGTTCGCCATTTTGGCCATTATCAAGGGTGTGAATCGATGGGGAAGCGTGGTCATTGACTTTCTTTTCAAGCTCTCTCAGTCTGTAATTTAGGTCTGGAAGCTTCTTGAAAATCGCATAAGCCCTGAAATATGCTTTGATATTAAAGGCAGGATAGCCAATAAGCCTGTCTCCCTCTTCTGTGGATTTTGATATTCCTGCCTGTGCTCCAAAGCTTGTATTATTGGCAATTACCAGATGTCCGGCAATTCCCACCTGGCCAGCGATCACGCAGTTCTCGCCAACCTTGGAAGATCCTGAGATACCCGTTTGGGCGGCGATTACTGTATTCTTTCCTATCTCAACATTGTGGGCCACCTGTATTAAATTATCAAGCTTCACACCTTGCCGGATGAGGGTTGAATCTCCAAACATGGTTGCGCAATCAACTACGGTATTGGCACCGATCGTCACGTTATCTTCAATGATTACGTTGCCGAGTTGGGGAATGGTTTTATAACTGCCGTCTTCTTGTGGCGCAAAGCCAAAACCGTCTGAACCGATAACAGTACCTGAGTGGATAACACAGTTGTTCCCGATTTTTGTGCCCGCATACAGCTTCACATTCGCATGAAGGATAACATTATTTCCCAGGGTCACATCATCGCCGATAAAAACATGGGGATAGATTTTGACATTGTCGCCGATCTTTACCTGATTGCCGATGTAAGAAAACGCACCCCGGTAAATATTTTTTCCTATGGTTGTCTTCTCTCCCAGGAAACTAGGTTGTTCAATTCCTGATTTTTGAAAACTTATCAGCTTATGATATTCTTCCAGCAAGACGGTGAAACTGGAATAGGGGTCATCAACCAGGACCAACGATGATTTAATTTCTTTTTTAGGTTGAAAGTCTTTTTGAACGATGACGGCCGTTGCGTTGGTCGTATAGATGTATTGTTCGTATTTTGGATTTGCTAAAAAAGCGATCTGACCTTCCCGGGCATCTTGAATTTTGGCCAGCATGTTGATTTTCATGTTGCCATCGCCCCGCACTTCGCCCCCCAACATACCAGCGATTTGATTTAAAGTAAACTCCATAATGGTAAGCGTCTGAGAGTCAATACTTCGGCTCGGGCGGACGGCCCGTTGAAACCCTTTACAAAGATAAGTTTTTGGGCCAGCATAGGTAATTTTTTTTCACGATTTTACTCATGGCCTTGATATGGGGAAGATCTGAGGCCTGGGCCACATCCACCAGCTCTCCCGATTTCATCAAAATCTGTATCGCATTGCGTTCCGAGAGATACGCTTCGTTTGAAACCGTACCATGAGAAAACATGTAGCCGACGTCGCTTTTACCGAGCTTCCATTCCTTGCCGATAGCCACTTTCACTTTCTCCACCTGGGACTTTTGAATAGGTTGCGTGGAGAGTTTTATCTGAAACAATCTGCGCTCAAGTAGCATACGGCAAAGCGGTGCCAGCACGCGATCGCGATGTGACTGCCAAAGTTTAATCGCGCCCCACACATCGTAATCATCCAGGTTGCCATAAGCATTCAGAATTTTTCTCTCTGCAAAATCTTCCAGCGTAACCGATTGGTTGAGGAATGTAGAAAATGAATCACTGGCAGGAACTATTTCGCCGGAGCGCGCCAAATACTGAGCCCGTCGAATGATGTTAACCAGTAATCGTTCTGCACTCACACTGGTCTTGTGTAAATATACCTGCCAATACATAAGACGTCGGGCGTTCAGAAAATTTTCAATATTATAGATTCCCTTTTCCTCCACTACGAGTTGGCCCTTCACTACGTTGAGCATGGCGATGATCCGGTCGGTGCCGATAGCGCCTTCACGAACACCGGTGAAAAAACTGTCCCGGTTCAAGTAGTCCAGCCGGTCAACATCCAACTGTGAACTTACCAGTTGATGAAGAAATTTTTTAGAATAAGTGTTCTGAAATATTTTTAAAGCCAGGCTGAGGTCTCCGTTAAACTGGCGGTTGAGTTCCTTCATAAATAAGAATGAAATGCTTTCATGACGGGTGTTGTTCAGCAATGTTTCTTCAAGCGCGTGTGAAAATGGACCATGGCCGGTATCGTGAAGTAAGATGGCAATTTGCGCCGCTTCGATTTCTTCTTCGGCAAGTTCAACACCTTTCGACCTTAGATTTTCCAGGGCCTGTCGCATCAGATGCACGGCGCCCAGGGCATGATGGAAGCGTGTGTGGATCGCCCCGGGGTAAACCAATTCGGCGAGGCCCAATTGACGAATGTGACGCATCCTTTGTATAAAAGGGTGCTCCATCAGATCAAAAACTTTTTCGCTTTTGATTGGGATAAACCCGTAAACCGGGTCGTTTATGATTTTATTTTTGTTCAAATGCGGATCCTTGAAAAAAACAAACGGGCTATTATATTAACTTGTAGAAAAAATATTCATGCAAAGATATTCGATTTTGTGGGCCGATGATGAGATTGATTTATTGAAGCCACATATTCTATTCCTTCAGCAGCGCGGCTACGATATCACACCCGTAAATAACGGCACCGAAGCCGTGGAACTAAGTGAAACACGAAACTTTGATGTCGTTTTCCTGGACGAACATATGCCGGGCATGTCGGGATTGGAGGCATTGAATCTGATTAAAACAAACAAGCCCAACGTTCCGGTGGTCATGATCACCAAGAACGAGGAAGAGCAGATCATGGAGGAAGCCATCGGGGCCAAGATCGATGATTATTTGATCAAGCCGCTCAATCCCAGTCAGATCCTGATATCGGTAAAAAAAATTCTTGATAAGAAGAGCCTTGTGATTGAGAAAACAAATTCCAATTACCAGCAGGAATTTCAAAAAATAAGTATGGCATTTCTTGGCAATATGAGTCATGAGGAATGGTCGGACATTTATAGAAAGCTGGTGTTTTGGGAACTTCAAATGGACCAGGCAGACGCAAGTATGGCCGAGGTACTGGAATCTCAAAAAGTAGAAGCCAATGTAAACTTCTGCCGCTTTATCAAAAGAAATTATGAGGGGTGGCTCAATGACCCCAAGGTGCCGAAACCGCTGATGTCTCATCAGATCATGAAGAAAAAAGTCTTCCCTGAAGTGAACTCCAGCCGGCCTACGTTCCTGATGGTGATCGATAATCTCCGCTATGATCAATGGAAGACTATTGAGCCGGAGTTATTGGAATATTTTACTGTTGAGAAAGAAGAAACTTACTACTCCATCCTTCCCACCACGACCGCCTATGCGCGCAATGCAATTTTTTCTGGCATGCTCCCTTCTGAAATGGCAAGGGTCCATCCTGATTTGTGGGTAGGAGAGGATGTGGAGGACGGCAAGAATAACTTTGAGGACCAGTTTCTTGAAAAACAAATTCAGCGCAACCGTCTCGACATAAAATTCTCTTATCACAAAATTAAAAAACTGGAGGAAGGGAGGGACCTAGCGGAATCAGTGAATAATCTTTTTAATAACGATCTCAATGTGATCGTCTATAATTTTGTGGATATGCTGTCACATGCCCGTACGGATATGGCCATGGTGCGTGAATTAGCCCCCGATGAGGCGGCGTACCGATCCATTACCAAGTCGTGGTTTATCCATTCTCCTTTGATTGAAATTCTAAAAAAGATTTCTGAACGGAAAGCTCGTGTGATTATTACTACGGATCATGGTACTATCCGGGTGAAGAAGCCATTTAAAATTATCGGCGACCGGAATGTAAACTCCAACCTTCGGTACAAGCAGGGAAAGAACCTCGGCTATGAAGGTGATAAGATTATGTCCATCGCTAAACCGGAGAAGTTTTTCTTGCCAAAAAATAATGTCTCCACCAGTTATGTTTTTGCTATTGAGGACCAGTTTTTTGCTTATCCCAATAACTATAACTATTACGTCAGTTTGTACAAAGACACATTCCAGCATGGAGGGGTAAGCCTGGAAGAGATGATCATTCCGCTAATTTTGTTAACTTCGAAAAATGCCTGAGATGTGGCAAACAGCCTGTAACGGGAAGGAAGTTGCACAAAGCGAATTGGAAAATGTGGCGATGGAACTGCTGAATGCTGCCAAGGGATTAAACGTCTGGCTTTTCTTTGGAGAAATGGGTTCAGGAAAGACGACCCTGATAAAAGTCATAGGAAAAGCTTTGGGCGTTAAAGAGCTGATGAGTAGCCCGACATTTTCAATAGTAAATGAATATAAGTCTGGGGAGGCAAAGAAAATTTATCATTTTGACCTGTATAGACTTACCAGTGAGAAAGAAGTTTTTGAGATTGGAGCGGAAGAATATTTTTATTCAAATGAACTATGTCTGGTCGAATGGCCGGAGAAGTTGGGTACGCTCACACCCGGCAATCATTTCAAAATAAGAATAACACCTTCAGGACCCCTTCACCGGAAAATTGAGTACCAGCGCACATGACATCGAAGACAAAATCAGGATTTGAAACGTTGGCCAAAGCGAGTATTTACACGCAGGAGCAACTGATGAAAGTAAAAAAGGATCATCGCACTTTCTTTATAGGATTGCCCAAAGAAATTTCTTTGCAAGAGAACAGGATCAGTTTGACCCCCGATGCGGTTGCCCTGTTGGTTGGTCATGGTCATGAAGTGTGGGTGGAGACCAAAGCAGGGGTGGGATCAAAATTTGAAGACAAGCAATACAGCGAAGCTGGCGCAAAGATTGTTTATTCACCCCAGGAGGCTTACCTGGCTGACATCATCTTAAAGATTGAGCCGCCCACCCTTGAGGAAATGGTTTTTTTCAAGCCAGGCCAGACGTTAATCAGTGCTTTGCAACTGGGCCATTTGGAAAAGAATTTCATTGATGCTTTGATTCAAAAGCGGGTGATTGCCCTGGCGTGGGAATTCATCGAAGATAAAGTGGGCGGCATGCCCATCATCCGGGGCATGAGTGAAATTGCAGGAAGCACTGTCATGCTGATCGCCGCTGAATACCTCAGCTCGGTACATGATGGCAAAGGAATTATTCTGGGTGGCATCACGGGCGTTCCCCCCACAAAAGTTGTTATCATCGGATCGGGCACGGTAGCCGAATATGCCGCACGTGCCGCCCTCAGCCTGGGAGCAGAAATTCAGGTATTTGATAACCATCTCTATAAATTAAGGAGGATTAAACATACCCTGGGACATCAGTTTTATACCTCTACGATCGATACGGCGACGCTGGGGGAGAGTTTGAAATCCGCCGATGTAGTGATTGGTGCACTTCGAGCAGAAAAGGGAAGGGCCCGTCATGTGGTGTCGGAGGAAATGGTGAGTCAAATGAAGCCCAATTCCCTGATCATTGATCTGAGCATCGACCAGGGCGGTTGTATCGCCACCTCGGAAATCACTACCCACTCCAAGCCGGTCTTTCGCAAGTATGATGTGATCCACTATTGCGTTCCAAATGTTGCTTCGCGTGTGGCGCACACAGCCACTACAGCCTTGAGCAATATTTTTACTCCCACGATTCTTCGCGCAGCTGAAGAAGGGGGGGTGGAAGAGATGATCTTCTCACACAAGTGGTTTATGAAAGGCGTGTATACCTACAAGGGAGGACTTACCAATGAATTTGTGGCGCGGAAATTTGGGATGAAATTCAAAGACATTGAGTTGCTTCTAGCCGCAAGAGTATAAATAGAAAATTTTTAGCCACAGATTACACGGATTTTCACCGATAATACAGCATTCATCCTTGTTAATCCGTGTAATCTGTGGCTATTTTTTTCGACTAACCGAGTTTCTTCAGATTTTCTTCCAACGATTTAATTTTCACGACTGCGTCTGCCTTCTTTTTGCGTTCCATCTCCACGACCACTGGCGGGGCACTACCCACAAATTTTTCATTGGATAATTTTTTCTCGATAGAAGCTTCAAATCCCCTGAGATAGTCAAGTTCTTTTAAAATACTTTCACGTTCTTTCTCGACGTCAACCTTTCCGGCCATAGGGACAAAAAATTCTGTCGTGCCCACTAAAAACCCTGCAGCCTGATCGATG
>JAYWDP010000210.1:0-2107 GCA_043779775.1 Cyclobacteriaceae bacterium | reverse complement strand
CCATAAAAGATATCTCCTGGTTTCGAAACCATGAATTTCCAAGAATCTCTGAAGCGTTGGGGAAAGTAAAAATGTCTGTAACAGTTATCCAGGCAGGACAAGGGCATAACCAGGTGCCGGCTGAATGCAAGTTTACAGTCGACGTGCGGGTTACAGATGCCTATTCTTTGGAAGAGGTGCTGGAAGAGATCAGAAAAAATGTTTCGTCCGAAGTTGCACCTCGGTCCATGCGTTTGCGATCCTCCGGTGTTTCCCCTCATCATCCGCTTGTTCAGGCTGGAGAAAAGCTGGGGCTGAAGCGTTACGGCTCCCCCACTACCTCCGACCAGGCATTAATCCCGGTACCCTCGGTAAAAATCGGACCGGGGGACTCTGGTCGTTCTCACAGTGCGGACGAATTTATTTATCTTGACGAGATTTGGAAGGGAATTGATATGTATATTCGGCTGATTGAAAATCTGTGAGCAGTTGCCGGTTGCCAGCTGGAATCGGACGTTGCAAGTTGCAGGTTACAAGTTGCAGGATTTCCACAAAGAGCGGAACTATTTGTCGCTGGTTATTCAATCAATATCTTTGTGGGCAAATGAAAAGCTACAGAGACCTGGAAATCTACACTGAATCGAGGCGGCTGGCCGTTGAAGTTCATAAGATATCCATGGGGTTGCCGAAATTTGAGTTGTATGAAGAAGGCGGCCAAATCAGACGATCCTCGAAATCGGTGACTTCAATGATTGTTGAGGGGTACGTAAGACGGAGGTATAGGGCTGACTTCATCAAACACTTGATTTATGCACAATCGGAATGCGATGAAACTATTGTTCACTTGGATAACTTATTCGAAACTGAATCACTCCGTGACAAGGCTAAATACGAATCGCTTAAGAGAGATTACCAAGAGCTAAGCAAAAAAATAAACAGATTCACGTTATGGGTCGAGACCAACCTAAAAGAGCCTGCATCAAAAGTTCTGTAACCTGCAGATGCAACCTGCAACCTGCAACTTGTACCCTGTAACCTGCAACCGCCCATGACTCTTTGGCAAAAGGATAAAAAGGCACTTGATGCGGTAACTCGCTTTACATCAGGACGCGACCGCGAGATTGACTTGCACTTGGCCCGGTTTGATGTTCTGGGCTCTTTGGCACACATTCGCATGCTGGAGTCAGTCGGCCTGCTGAAAAAGGATGAACTAATTCAACTTTCTGAAGAACTCAAAAACATCCACAAGCAAATTGCATCGGGAGATTTCCGTATTGATGAAGGCGTGGAAGATATCCACACACAAGTAGAATTGCTGCTGACCAAAAAGCTCGGCGACACCGGAAAAAAAATCCACAGCGGCCGGTCGCGGAATGACCAGGTGTTGGTCGATGTCAAATTGTTTATACGGAATGAAATTCAGGAACTGATTGCTGAAATCAAAAAACTCTTTGATCTCCTGATTGCCAAAAGTGAAGAACACAAGAATATATTGCTTCCCGGCTACACCCACCTCCAGCTCGCAATGCCTTCTTCCTTTGGGTTATGGTTTGGCGCCTATGCCGAAAGTCTGGTGGATGATGTCATTATCTTGTATGGTGCATACCAGGTAGTCAACAAGAACCCGCTGGGATCGGCAGCCGGATATGGGTCTTCATTTCCGCTGAACCGGAAAATGACTACGGAACTTTTGGGCTTTGCGGATTTGAATTACAACGTTGTCTATGCCCAGATGGGGCGCGGCAAAACGGAGAAGATTGTTGCCGCGGCGATGAGCAACGTTGCAGCCACCCTGGCAAAACTTTCCATGGATGCATGTCTTTACCTTAATCAGAACTTTGCCTTCATCCGCTTTCCGGATGAACTCACCACTGGCTCTAGCATCATGCCGCACAAGAAAAATCCGGATGTATTTGAATTGATCCGTGCAAAATGCAACGCGCTGCAGGCGCTACCCAATGAAATCACCCTGCTCACAGCCAATCTGCCCTCCGGTTATCACCGCGATTTTCAATTGCTCAAAGAGAAATTATTTCCGGCCTTTGGCATGCTGAAGGACTGTCTGCAAATGGCCTTTTTGATGCTGTCAAATATTCAGGTCAGCGATGCCCTGCTTCAAAATGATCAA
>JAYWDP010000209.1:0-2113 GCA_043779775.1 Cyclobacteriaceae bacterium | reverse complement strand
GGTTTGAGAATTGAACTGTCTTTCTGTCACGGGCTCAATGAAACTTTGGTTCATTCGCAAAATCAATTCCTTGATGGCATTGGCCACTTTGTTTATTTGGTCGCGATAAAGTGTGTGGTTGATATTGGACTTCGCCTCTTCTTCATTGTACCGCAAAGGCCTGTTCACGCCAGGCGATTTGTAAATGAAATCAATAGAACGGAGTGCGCCACCCAATTCACCTTCGATCAGAATCACATCTTCCGGCTCCAGTTCATGAATGCGCACACACAAAATGCGGCTGGAAAAATTTCCATTTCTAAGTTTTAGGTCGCGGCCGAATCGGTCCACCGAAGCCATGCGGATAAAGGGTTGGAATTCATTTTTCTGTTATGGTTTAGGTTCAATGTTCTGATTCACTCTAAAAAAATTGTCTGAGTCATACTTCGCTTTTATTTTTGAAAGTCTTCCATAGTTGCCTCGGTAGGAAGCCTTCACCCTTTCCTGTCCTTCCTCCATCATGAAATTGACATAAGCTCCGCCTGATGAAAATGGATGAAGGGCTTCATAGTACTCCTTCGCCCATGTGGCAAGTTTTTCTTTGTTGTTGGGATCGGGGTCAACACCTACAATAACCTGTGCCCAGTTGGCATCTCGGTAGCCAAATGCAGAGTCTTCATTTTTTCTTTTGTGAGCAGCTCCATTGATGGGGTACATGTGCATGGTGGATTGTGTTGTGGGCAATTTATTTCCATGCTTCACATTCAACTTAATAGCTTCATCGGAAAGGTCTTTTACAAAGTCGGCCTTCCAATACCATTGCAATCCTGGAGGGAACAACGGATCGAACAAGCTTTGCAGGCCGGTATATGGAATTGGGCCAACATAATCCAAGGCAGGTTTTTTGTAATTACGAAACACGTTGACCGCTTTGGTTGCCTTGTCGATATCGCCAACATTGCACCACACCAGCCCGCACATTTTTTTCAGGTGAAGTTCAGTCGGGAAAATCGGAACAGGTGGAACGGTGAGAAAGGCGAAATAACAATACACTTCATTGGGAGCTTTCAATATAAAGTCCCTGTAGAACTTCATCATTTCTTCTGCATCGGCAATATGCCAAAGCATGGGGCCTCCATAAACCGTTCCTGCATCGTGCATCTTAAACAGAAAGGAAGTCACCACACCAAAATTTCCGCCTCCTCCTTGAACAGCCCAGAAAAGATCACTGTTTTCTTTTTCATTGGCTGTGACCAATTTTCCATTGGCCAAAACAATATCCACTTCAAGAAGGCTGTCAATGGAAAGTCCATAGGCTCTGGAAAGATGACCCACGCCTCCACCCAATGAAAGCCCTGAGATTCCAGTTGTTGAAAGTATTCCACTTGGTACAGCTTTGCCGAAGGCTTGTGTGGCATGGTCAAGGTCGCCAAGCAAGACACCGCCTTCTGTGCGCACAGTATTCGATTTCAAATCTACCCTTATGCCCTTCATCAACGACATATCAATGACCAGTCCGTCATCACACAAGCCAAGTCCGCCAGCATTGTGGCCTCCGCTTCTTATGGCCGTTAGGATTTTGTTCTCCCTTCCAAAATTGACACAGGCAATCACATCAGCAACATCGCGGCATTTAACAATAGCCGAGGGATGACGGTCAATCATGCCGTTATAGACTTTCCGCTCATTATTATAAGCAGGATCATCGGGCAAAATAATCTGCCCGCGTATTGAACTTTTAAAAGTTTGAAAGACAGCTTCCTCAACCGGAAGGCCTGCGGGTTTTTTAAGGGTGGTAGCGCTCATATTACATTGGGTTTAAAATTTTTGAGAGCAGATTTAGGCGAAAAGAATCTAAAGTTGTGAAGCCTGATAATGAAAATCTACCAGTAGCTGTTCAAAGAATAACAAAATCTGTTCAATGTCTTCCTCGGGGCTTTGTCCCCATAGATCATTACTATAAACGATTGTTTGATTAATAGACGTCCTCATGTGTTCCTATGTCAATGAGAATAATGACCTCTTATTTTTATCTTTTTTAATGGAGAAAATATTCCGGCAATCATAACCGCAGGAACAAGCAAATAGCCCATAAAGATTTCCACTTAGTTTATGGCTCTGAGGTTGGCCGAGA
>JAYWDP010000208.1:0-2116 GCA_043779775.1 Cyclobacteriaceae bacterium | reverse complement strand
GCACTCACGCGGTCACAACAGTTCCAGTAACCTGTGCCTGCGTTGAGCTTCCCTAAAATACCTTCGGCCCTCTGCTGATTGGCACTATAAACAGCAGCGGTAAGCCCATAACTTGTATCACTCATAAGCCGGATTGCTTCATCGTCGTCTTTCACTTTCATTATGCCAATAACTGGTCCAAAAGATTCGTCTTGCATCACGCCCATCTGGTGGGTGACTTCCGTAAGGACCGTCGGCTCAAAAAAGAAACCCTTGCCCTCAAGTCTCTTTCCGCCCGTCTGCAAGGTTGCACCATATTTTACCGCCTCTGCCACCTGTTCCTCAACTAGAGCAAGTTGTTCCCTTCTTGTCAGGGGCCCGATGTATATACCTGATTCTGTCGGGGACCCTGTTTTGTAGCCCTTCACTTCCTTAATAAATTCCTCGAGGTAGCGATCATATATTTTTTCGTGCACATATATGCGCTCCACTGAACAACAACTTTGTCCATTGTTGTAAAATGCGCCGTCGGCGGTGGCCCCCGCAACACCCTTGACATCGGCGACATCATCGGCTACGTACAATGGATCCTTGCCTCCCATCTCACACTGACATGGCACCATCTTAGCGCTGACTCTTTCGTAAATGTACTTGCCCGTTCTATAAGAACCGGTAAAAAAATACCCATCGAAAGGCAAGTCTAGCAAACTCTCACCCACATCCTTTGCCCCAATCCCTACCTGAAAAATATCTTCAGGGATACCGGCTTCTTTCAGTAACTTCTCAATTTCCAAACCCGTCAACAACGCATATTCAGATGGCTTGTACAGTACGGCATTACCCGCCAGCAAAGCGGGAATAAATACATTGGTGCCCACGAGGTAAGGATAGTTCCAGGCGGAAATATTGCATACGACACCCAAGGGTTCATAGGAAATTTTCTCTGTCATTCCCAAAGTACTTGCCATGATCTCATCGGATAGATACTTAGAAGAATGATCGGCAAGCCATTGTATCCTACTGCAAGCGCCGTTCAACTCATTGCGGGATTGCTGGAGCGGCTTCCCTACTTCAGTGGTGAGTACGGTTGCAAGGTCTTCAATATTTTCAGCCAACAAAGCAGCGAATCTCCGGATGATCTCCACCCGCCTGACCAGGGAGAGATTACCCCACACAGGTTGAGCATCCTGCAGACGGTGAAATTTCTTATCCAGATTTTCTGGTGTATCCTCATCCAGTTCACGGATGACTTCTTCGGTGGCGGGATTAATGATCTTCATTGTGAATTAAAATTCTCATTAGTGAAGCTTGGTGCCTCTGCGGCCCAATTTTACTTATTCTTTAGCCACCAAGACCAGCCTACGCTAAAGCTTCGGCTGGCGAAGCACGATGGCACAAAGAAATCACAAAGTACTTAGCATCCTTTTATAAACACTCCTTTAGAAAACGTTCTCCTATATTTTTTGAAAATGGACTTAACGGATCACGCATACGTTCAGGATGCCACTGTACCAAAAGTAGAAATGGATCTGCCTTTCCATCTTTTCGTTCCATAGCCTCCATAATTCCATCTTCCGATTGCGCGCTGATCACTAAACCACTTCCTTCCTTATTCACACTTTGATGGTGCGCGCTGTTGACCTCTCCCTCCAATACGTGTGTGATATCCCTCAGTAGACTATGCTCAGCTACCGTAATTTGGTGGTATCGATCCTTTCCTTCTTCATATTTCGTATGGTGTGGTTTACCATAGGAAGGAATGTCAGGAATGAGTGTACCTCCGAAATAGACATTAGCAATTTGCAACCCCCGGCAAATACCCAGCAGCGGAAGACCCTGACGCTGTGTATAGCTCAGGATCTTTAGTTCAAATTCATCGCGGGCCTCGTCAATATCTTCCAGGTCAAATTGAGCTACATACTCAGGCTTATGATAAAATCTTGGATGCACATCTTCACCTCCTGTCATGACGATACCATCACATTTTTTAATCTCATCAAAATTATCTTCTTCAAAACCCAGTTTAATTACTTTCACTTTCCCTCCTTGTGAAATCCATTTTTGGTAATTCTCATACTTACGCCCAGCCGCAATACCAATTGTTATTTCCTTCATTTCTTAAGCCCTGTCTCTATGC
>JAYWDP010000207.1:0-6344 GCA_043779775.1 Cyclobacteriaceae bacterium | reverse complement strand
GTTTGCCCGTTACCTGGGAACCAATTGTCTTCGGAATCTGACAGACTGTTTGCTTCAGCGTATTGGGATGCCAGTTTCGCCCATGTCCAATCCCCTGCTATTTCAAATTGGAAGCCTTTCCAGGCACCCAAGCCTAAAACAAATGCACCCTTTGGAGTTGTCAGAACATAGGTTGCCTTAATCCAGAAACTAATTGTAAAGTCAGGATTGACAATATATTGTTCACCACTCGGAATCTCAACGATGGTTGTCGTACCATTGAAATCCCCGGCCAGGCCGGCAAAACCAAATCGATCTGTGACAAATGTCAGATTTTTAACATCGGCCGCTACCGGTGTATGCGTTCCCACTCCATCATTCATATTTCCAGAGAAAGCGAAATAAGAAAGCTGGTTGTTAGATTGAGGTGGTACTACATTGGCTCTTCCAAAAGTTTTGAAAGTAAATTCCGTTGCTGTCGCAAGACCTCCATCGGTTGCTTTCAAAGTAGGAGCTACTGATATAGTGATGACCGTTCCCAGCGGCATATCTGCCGCAGGTTTGAGGGTAACGGCAGTGCCAGAAGCTGTTACGGTACCTGCCACCGTTGCCCCATTTAATACAATTGCAATAGAACTTGAAGTCGCAGTAGATATATTAATTGCTCTGTCAAATGTTGCAATAACTGAAGCATTAACAGGAATACCCGTTGCGGCTGTCGCTCCATCCAACGCAACCCCTAAATCAGTCTTAACGCTTACCAACTTCAATGAGCTGGGCGCAACCGTGTCCTTAGTACAACTGTCCAGGAACAAAGCGGCCGCTACGGTCACTAGTCCCATGAGTAGAATTAATGTTACTTTTTTCATAATCGTTTGTTAAATTAAGTTTATTTAGTTTATAAATTATTAATCAGTTCCATCCAATATTTTGCTTTAAATGTCCCTGGGAAAGGTCAATCTGGTTTTGCGGTAAGGGCAGGTGCTCATATTTGTTAACCCCATAACCCAATGGGCCCAGGACTGCGGCGGCCTTTCCGGTACGCACCAAATCCCAAAACCGGTGACCTTCGAGTGCAAGCTCATGGCGGCGTTCATTTATTATAATGTCCTGCAATAAATTTTTATTAGGCTCGGTTATATCCGGAAGAATACCTGCATTTCCTCCACGGGCCCGTGCACGAACCATATTCAAAAATTGTAAAGCCTGACTATTCTTTCCATTTTGATTGGACGCTTCGGCAATGATCAGTAAAACATCCGCATACCGCATTAACCGGCGGTGATGTCCCCACTGGGAAGCGACATTATTGCCGGGAGACCAGACCTTTTGATTATAGCATTCAATCTCCGTGATTACATTGTTCACTTTGATTGTGTCCGGCGTTGAGCCATCGCCCAGGGTCTTCACTCCCCCCAATACTTCATTAAGGAAAATAACGGTAGCATCCCTGCGAGGATCGTTCGGTTCAAAAGAATTAATCAAATCGATTGAGGGTCGGTTAAAGCCCCATCCACGATTTGGAGATCCCCGGATGCCCTGGGTGTTCGCATATTGATCACCACCATTCTTAGTTCCGTCATTGGGACTGGCGCCGATTTCGAAAATAGATTCAACCCCGAAATTTCCGCTTAATCCGTTTGCATTATTGAAATCGGGCTCAAGTGAATATTGTGCCGAATTGAACACCTCCATCCCAAAATTCTCCGCATTGATAAAATCACCTTTAAACAAATAAACTTTAGAGAGGTAGGCTTTGGCAGCACCCCGTGAAGCACGGCCCAAATTGACAGCCGTATATTTACTTTGCTCAGGTAAATTCTGGGCAGCAAATGTTAAGTCCGCAATGATTTGGGTATAGATATCACTTGCGGTAGAATTTCCCAGGCCCAATGGCGGATCCGGTTTAGTCACCAGTTGCACCCCTCCCCAGGCACGGACCATATCAAAATATATCAAGCCCCGCAAAAACCTTGCTTCTGAAATATATTGCGTTTTTAGTGAGTCGCTCATTGATATGGCGGGAGCGTAAGTAATCACAACATTGGTGCTCCGAATGCCCTGGTAGGCCGCCGTCCACCAGCGATCCAGTCCGTCCTGCTTCGTATTGATGGTAAAACTGTCATAGGGCCCAACCGTGTTAAGTTGGTCAGCCGGACTGCTCCCTTTTTTAGCATCATCCGACATAATATCAAGAACAGGATATCCACCGGAGTGAAAATACCAATTGCGTAGTGATGCATATGCAGCATTGGTGGTTAACAAGGCATCGTTGGCCGAGACAGGAAAAGAAGTCTGTAACAATTGGCCCTGCGGTTTTTTATCAAGAAAATCCTGGCAACCCATTACAATAGAGAATATCACTATCGTCACAAGCTTCGGGTTGTTTAAGAATTCTATTCTTCTATTTTTATTTTTCATAACTGAAAAACTAAAAAGTAACATTTAATCCAATAGAATAAACTTTTGCTACCGGGTAACTCCCGTTATCAATATTATTGGCCAGCACATTAGCGCTTCCAAAATCCGGAGAGTAACCTGTAAACGAAGAAGAGGTAAATAAATTGGTGCCCCTTACATACACCTTAACCTGCTTTATGGCAACTTTATCGAGTAATACGGTTGGTAAACTATAAGCAATCGTTAAGCTTCTTAATCGCAGGTACGCTCCGCTTTGAATAAATCGGTCAGAAATGGAATAATTATAGCCGCCAAACGAGGACTTTGGTTCGGTCGTAGAGGTGCCTTCCCCCGTCCAGCGATTGATAACGTGTTTTTCAAAATTGTAAGGGTCAGGCCGGACAATTTCCTTCCCGTTTAGAATATTATTTCCATATACTCCCTGAAAGTCGGCCATCAGATCAAAGCCTTTGTAGCCTATCTGAAAATTAAATCCATAAATAAAAGTGGGGATCGGAGAGCCAATGTAAGTCCGGTCTGCGTCAGTGATCTTTCCATCCTTGTTGACATCGACGAATCGAAGATCGCCAACTTCTGCATTTGAATCGTGTGGATAAGCTGCCAGTTCGCTCGCATTCTGAAAAATGCCGTTAGTCTTAAACCCATAAAAAGCGCCGATGGGCAAACCGACACGGCTGAGGGTGGAGGCTTGTCCGTTTCCCAGGTAACCACCCACGAGGGTCGAATCGATACCCTTGGTTCCTCCGATCGATAAGACTTCGTTATGCAGCGTATTTCCTAATATCCCTATTTTGTATTTGATGCCTTTGAATTCATCCTGCCAGGCAACATTAAATTCAAATCCCCGGTTGAGAACAGTGCCGGCATTTACGGTGATCAGGGCTCCGGTACCATTTCCCAGGTAACCCTGCGTTTGCAGGGGAACCAGGATATCCTGTGTCTTTTTGTTGAAATAATCAAATTCTCCCGTGAGCCGGTTGTTCAAAAAGCCAACCTCCAGTCCGATGTCGGTCTGGTAAGTTGTTTCCCAAATCAAGTTAGGGTTGCCGCTTACGTCAAATGTTGCCCCTGAATTGAGTGCGTTGTTCTTTCCGAAAACAGGGCTTGTAAGACCGGATGCTAACACCAGAGAATATTGTTTCAAATAATCAATCTTTTCATTTCCAATAGCTCCCCAACTGGCACGAACCTTCATATTCGTGAGGAAAGAGACATCTTTCATGAATTTTTCATTCATTGCGTTCCATCCCACAGCAAAAGATGGAAAATTGCTGTATCGGTTTGCGCTTGAAAATTTGGAAGATCCGTCTCGGCGGAAAGTCCCTGTGAATAGATATTTATCGCGCCAGGTATAATTGAGTCGATACAGATAGGACACCAAAGAATAATAGGCACTGGGATCTACTCCGTTGTTTATACTGGCAAGATTATTAATTACCGGATTACTGGTCAGATTATAGAAATACACAGGATTGTTCAGGTATTGCAACTCTGGAAGTTCGCGAATGAGGTTATTGCCTTTTAAGTTCGTATACTCATTGGACGTAGTCTGCATCGTATAACCGGCCAAAACATTGAACCGATGATCCCCGATCTCCTTGTTGTAGGTTACCGTATTTTCCCATAGCCAGGTGGAGGAATTGCCATTGCCTTTTGCCAAAGTACTGAACAGGTTTTGTTGTTGGTTGGGAGTTCCATCCGGGTTGTAAACTGTGTAAGCCGGTGTGAAGTCACTGCTCTGCTTATACTGCAAGTCCACCCCAAAGCTAGAATGGAAAACAAAATCCTTTAAAAATGTAATGTCGGTAAAAACGTTGCCAACCAATCTCATTCCTTTATTAAGATTATTTGAATATGCCAATGCTGCTAATGGATTACCCACGTTCGGAACTGCACCAAAACTTCCATCCGGGTAATAAGGGACCCTCATTGGCTGAGCACGGTAAGCGGCATAAACTACATCAGGAGCAACTTGCTGTTGATATGGGGCAAGGGTGATGTTATTGCCAAACTTTACACTTTGCGAAACGTTGTACGAATTATTAAATTTCAACGTAAGTCTTTCATAACTGGACTTGGGGACTATGCCCTGTTGATTAAAATAGCCTACGCCAAAATAGTATTGTGATTTTGCTGACGATCCACTGATTGAAACCTGATAATTCTGAATGGGGGCTGTCTTGAAAATCTGTTTTTGCCAATCCGTATTGGGCAATGCATTCAGATTGTTATAAGTCCCAGGAATTATCTCATTGGTAATCTGGCCAAATTCTTTTCCGTTTAGTAAATCGATTGTCTTACCCACTTGCTGAATGCTATACTCACTACTAAAGGTAATCACTGTCCTGTCCTGACCCACTTTCCCTTGCTTGGTGGTAACAATGATCACACCGTTGGCACCGCGCGATCCGAAGATGGCTGTGGAAGAGGCGTCTTTCAAAACTTCCATGGATTGAATGTCGGCTGCATTCAGGAAAGAGATGTCGTCTAAAATAACACCGTCTACAACATAAATGGGAGATGAATTATTAAAAGTCCCTACTCCCCTGACACGAATGACCGGGGGATCACCTGGTTGACCGGATGCATTGTAAACCTGAACTCCTGCAACTTTTCCCTGCAACGATTGTGCAGCATTGAATGAAGGTATTTTTGTTAATTCTGATTCCTTGACCGACGCGATCGATCCCGTGAGATCGCTCTTTCTTTGAATTCCATACCCCACGATCACCACTTCACTAAGAACCTTGAAGTCAGCCGCCAAAAGTACATCGACCACCGTTTGCCCGGCCACAGGAATCGTCTGGGGGGTATATCCGATAAATGAGAAGATAAGGTCATTTTCACCTTCCAATAATTGAATTGCATAGGCACCTTCCAGGTCTGTAACTGTTCCTTTGGTTGTTCCTTTAACAACTACGTTTACACCAGGCAATCCAGTTATTTTTCCATCATCAGTTGTGGTTACCCTTCCGTGAACCTGCCTGTTTTGGGCCAAAACAGTAGCGGACGTAACAAGTAAAATGCTGATAATCAATATTTTGAACATATTCTGAACGCTTCTCCTGATGAACTTTTGTATGCTCTACTTAAATTATTATAAAGATTTAAATTATTACCAAATACAGAATTTGTGAATATTTTTTCATTAAAAATTGATCTTTTAACCGTAACAAATGATAGAAGGGCATGATGATCTTCCAATGAAAAAAACATCGATTTCGATCGATTGAATGGCGTAAAGGTACTGCAAACGGTTGCGGTTTCCCCAAATAAAAACAATTAGATTGACATGGCCGGAATTGATCTTGAAATAGCCGGGAAATCCTGCCATTAAGAAGCGCGAGACATGCTTGATTTGACTTTTGTATGAACCTTCTCCGAGTATAATATTATCTCATCCCACCTGGAAGCTGTAATTCGTTTACCAACATTGAGGAGTTCTTTTTTGGACTGCACAACCTTCGATCTGAAAGCCCACACCGTATTGCTGCTTAAATCCAATTGCTGAGATAAAGCCTCCAATGTAGTTTGGGTTTTACTTCCAACGCCGAGGTAAGCAATATAAAAGGCTTTTTCAATTGGGAATTTAATACTTTGGAAGATGGTGAAAGCTGTTACAGATTCATTATAACCACAACGGGTACAACGGCGGGAGAACTTTTGAGATCCTTCAAAATATTTTTCATTCCCGCATTTCCTGCAATGAAATTCTTCACCCCACTTCAGACCCTCCAGAAACCGCTGACAAGTCAGCGTATCCGGATACAGCATTTTAAACTCCGAATAAGTCATGGTCTTTTCCATCAACATTTCATTCAAGACTTCCTTCACCCGATTTTTGAGTTTCCAGTTATCGAGGTCAAGCAAGGAGTTTATTTGATTGATTTCGTCCGCTTGTCGGACAAGCTTATCATTGCTTTCTTCCAATTCCCCATTTTTTT
>JAYWDP010000206.1:0-6348 GCA_043779775.1 Cyclobacteriaceae bacterium | reverse complement strand
TAAGGCATCCGTGTTTACATTTTCAATTTCAACCGTGAGAATATCGCAAGGCCTTCCAAACTTCATGACCGTTTCGAAATCAGTTAATGCTCCCCGGGTGAATGAGGCCATGCCCTGACAAGGTGCACTCGCATCGGGATCGAGAACAGAAAATTGCAGATTCCAGTCAATCCCCTTCTGAATCAACATCCTGCCGAGTTGACCGCCGCCAAGGATTCCGATTTGTTTATTTATGAATTTATCACCCATTCCAACCTCATTTAACATTTAGCATTTAACATTAAGGGATGAGTCTCACTTCTAATATCCTATCTCCCACCTCGATGCTATCCACGATTTTCAAACCTTTCTCAACTTCAGCAAAAAGTGAATACCGGCTATCCAAATGGGGGGTTGGCGAATGTGTGATAAACCATTGGGTTCCTTCCGTGTCTTTGCCCGCAGAGGCCATGCCCACTGAGCCGGAAGTGTACCGTCTTAATGAAAACTCAGAACGAATCGAATAGTCTTCACTGCCATAACCATCACCCCGGTTGCAGCCCGTTTGAATAACAAAGTTGGGTACCGCCCGGTGAAAATATTTTCCATCAAAGTATTTCTTATTGGTCAATTCCACAAAATTGGCTACCGCGCCGGGAGCCTCTTCGACAAAAAGCCGAAGGATAATATTGCCTTTGGATGTTTTAACTTCAACTTTTTGCCCTATGGGGATCGTCATCACCAACTTCCATTCAATGGGATGATTAAATTCATTTTTTAGAGGCATGGGATTTTCCTTTCCCTCCAGATAAGCAATGGCCCTGCCCAAAGGCCCCAGCGATTCAATGTCTTTCGGGAGGACCAACTTTGTTTTTGCTTCATACAAAAACTGAAGATCCTTTACTTCCATCTTGTAATGAAGCGCAGTGTCTGTCAAGGCAGAAGCAACAATTCCAATGACAGCCTCATCTCCTTGCACAATGGCATTCTTATAAATTTCGAGAAATTCCTTCTTCGAAATGCTTTCATTTGAATTACGATCAAGCGAAACCAGGGCAGCCGCAGCAGAAGAGCACACCACTTTCGCGTTTGTTGCCAGCTTTAATTCCTGCGAGAGGAACCCCAAGGCCTTTTTATTCTGTGGATATCTCGCTTCCCCGAGTGCCATAGCAAGAGCACTTTTGAAATAGACCGGAGCCTGGTTATAAAGAGTTATGATCTCTTCAACAGCGTTATCATAGGGAATTGATTTTAACAACGCTCCGCAGAGATTTGATTTAACCCGCCAGCTTTTCGATTCCCTCAGATCCTCCGAAAGGCGTTTAAACGGATAGCGGTCAGATAAATTCCTAATCACTTCCGAAGCGGCAACCTGAACCATTTCAGCCGAATCTCTCAAGCTGGCGAATACTACCGATTGAGTTTCGGTGAGTGGAAAGTTCTGACAAACCCTGACCGCGTTTGTCCGTACCCGGTAGTCCTTATCGGAATGAATGATGTTTTGAAGCACAGATAATATTTTTTCTACTGCCATATGGCGAAACCCACTAACGGCCATCATCCTGACTTCGGGCCGTACGTCATGAAGGGCCGCATTGATTAGCGCTTCACCAAATCCCTTGCCCTGGACCTTTGCTGATCGGCCAAAGTAGTTTGCGGCTCCAAGCCTGGTTTGAAATGAATTGCTTGCCGTCAATAAATCTGCGGCTTTATTGGTCACGGTGCTGTCTGCTTTATTCCGAACAGCCAATCGATAAAAGGCCCAGGCGAGACCTTCCTCCAAAAGTGTGTCGGCAGTCTGATATTCGCATAACGCATCAAGATCTTTCATTTCAACCACTTTGCCCAAAGCTTCCAATGCTTGCCTAACGACACGCCTATCCTGATCGTGTAAGGCCGGAATCAACGCATTTACAGATCGAAATCCGGGAGTTTGGCCCAATGCAAAGGCCGCATTGCTTCTTACTTCCATGTCCGGATCCTCGAGTAACGCATTTCCTAATCCAATGGAAGCCACGGAATCCTGGACAGATGCCAAAGCGATTGATACTTCTCTTCGATAGGTTGGATTTTCGGAATGTAAATAAGCAAGCAGACTGTCAGAAGCGCGCCGGTCTTTTAAATCATAGATTTTTATCAGAACAGGATCCGAAAATTTATTCGGAGCAGATGGTTTTGTGGAACAGGCTCCTAAGATCAGAAGAATATAGAATAACTGATACCAACGCATCTGAAATGTTTCCCGAAAGATAGAAAGAATAGGTAGTGAATCAGTTTGAAAATTCGGTAGGGCTGGGTTTCTTTAATCGCGAAGGTGCAAGGATGAGGCGATGTTGGTGGGTCCCGTTCGAGGGATGTCAGGCTGAACGGCGTCGAAGCCTATTTCTATTTGTTCAATTGGAAATGCATCGGTGTCACCCTTCCCTGCCGGCGAGGCAGGGACTCCGCTCTCCGAAGGATACCGGAGTCCTTCGGACAGGGTGACAATGCCAAACGTAGACTCTCTGCGGCCATCCGTATCCTGCCTGCCATGGCCGCGGATGCCACCCGATCAGGAGAGGATCTGATACACAATTAAGGCAGAGAAATAAGCGAGGCCTGTCATATAAAACAGTTGAATCATAGGCCACTTCCAGCCTTTGGTCTCACGTTTGACAACTGCCAATGTGCTCATGCACTGCATGGCAAACGTGTAAAATACCAACAATGAAAAACCCACAGCCGGCGTAAACCGCGGGGCACCGGTATCCGGGTTGATTTCATCTTTCAAACGGTCTTTGATCGTTAAATGGTCATCGGCACTTCCCAGACTGTAGATAGTTGCAATGGTACTGACAAATACTTCGCGTGCCGCAAATGAGGTAATCAAGGCAATGCCAATTTTCCAGTCATATCCGAGCGGTTTAATAATTGGCTCAATCCATTTTCCAACGGTGCCGGCATAAGAGTGCTCCAGTTTATAAGAAGCAACTCTGTTTTCAAATTCCTGTTCTGTCAGATTCATTCCTTGTGTTTGTGCCCTTACCGCGACTCTCGACTGGTCCATTACTTCTTTCGGTCCGTAGCTTGCCAGTACCCATAAAATGATTGAGACTGCAATGATTATTTTTCCGGCTTCGAATACAAAGGTCTTCGTCTTTTCAATAATGGTCAACCCAACATTGGACCATTTGGGCATCCGGTACGTTGGCATCTCCATGATGAGGTAGCTGCGTTCCTTTGATCTTATTATTGCTTTCATTAACAATGCAGAAAACATGGCCGCTAAGAATCCCAGGACATATAAGCCCATCAATGCAATACCCTGAAGACTGATAAGTCCCAATACCCGTTCCTTGGGGATAATCATTGCAACTAAAATGGTGAATACCGGCAGTCGGGCTGAACAACTCATCAGAGGGGTAACAAAAATGGTAATGAGCCGGTCCTTCCAGTTATCGATGGTGCGGGTGGCCATGATAGCAGGAATGGCGCAGGCCAGGCCCGACATCAGAGGTACAACACTGCGACCGCTCATGCCAAACTTCCGCATTATTTTGTCCATAAGAAATACAACCCGGGACATATAGCCGGTTTCCTCCAGGATAGAAATGAAGGCAAAAAGTATTGCGATCTGCGGAATAAAAATAATGATGCCACCAATGCCTGGTACAATACCACTGGATATTAGTTCAAACAGCGGCCCTCCCGGCAGCCGCTTGTTTAAGAAACTGCTGAGACCCGCAAAACCCCGGTCGATGGCATCCATGGGGATTTGAGCCAAAGCAAAAACCGATTGAAAGATTAGAAAGAGTATGGTGAAAAAAATGAGGTAGCCCCACACCTTATGAGTAAGAACTTTATCAAGACGGTTTGATCCATTCCTCCAATCCTGTCGGGCGGACTTGATCATTACAACGTCAAGGACCTTCTGAATGAATTCATATCGGTGTATCGTCTCAGCGCCCTGATACTTATGAGGAAAAAAATTCTGTTGTGCGGCTACCTCTTTGAGGTAGGCCTTTTCGCTCACAGACAGAAATTGAAGATTATCGGGCTGTTGTAAATATTGGAAAGCCTCGTAGTGGGTTGAAAGATTAAAGTGTTGTAGTACTTCTTCCAGGGCGGTGTTCACACCGTTCAGCGGCTGAAAAATTCTCTTTGAAGAAGGCACAATGTCAGCGGCCAACTGTTTTTTCAGGTCGACCAGGCCATAACCCTGCCTGGCGTTGATCATGACCACGGGAACTCCAAGTTGCTTTGATAATTTTTTTACATCCAGACTAAGTCCGGATTTGGCAGCCATGTCCATCATATTCAGCGCAAGCATCACCGGCAACCCCAGGTCAATGAGTTGTGTCAATAATAACAAGCAGTTTTTTAGGTTAGTGGCATCAGCAATGACGGCTATGCGATCGGGATAATTTTCACCTTTCTTATCGGTAAGGACTTCGACAACTATTTTCTCGTCCAGGGTTCTTGGATACAGACTATAAATGCCCGGCAGATCAATAATTTCCGCCGATGTGTGTTCATCCAGTTGACAAATCCCGATACGTTTGTCAACCGTGATTCCCGGGAAGTTGCCGATTTTTTGTTTCAACCCTGTGAGCTGATTAAAGAGTGATGATTTACCCGCATTGGGTTTCCCTACAAGTGCAATCTTTAATCGCCTGGCCGATTCCATCAGTCTAGAATAAAAATAGTAGATGCCTCATCAATACGGAGACAAAGATCAAAACCGGAAATATTTACACAGACCGGGTCTCCCAGAGGCGCGCTGAAATTAAAGCGAACGACCGTGCCTGGAAGAAACCCCATTTCCAAAAGCTTAACCGAAAGTTGTTCATCGCTAAACCCGGAAATCACAGCAGTTTCCCCAGGTTTCATAGTAGCAACTGATTTAAATTCGGCCACAATGCTTATTTAGATTTAATTTAAATTAGGCGAAGATAGGATGGGTAAGAGAATTTTCATGAGAATTGAGAAGTTTTTACCCATCATAATCCGGGGGAGAGGCTTCCAAATCATCAATGGCTCGTGCAATGAAAAGGAAAATCAAAAAGAAGGAAGTGCCAAAGACAGAAACTGCGAAAAAGAAAAGTCAGGATGAAACCGTCATTAGTCCTGAAAAAACACTTGATTTTGGCGGATTACCCAGTCGCGATTTGAAGAAAAATCTTGGGTGTTAATGACAATTTTCTAGCAAAAAGAATAACAAAAAAAATTCGGGGGTAGAAGAGCCTTTTCTCCCTTGGCAGGCTGGCGCTGAAGCTTTAGCACCCGTAGCGCCTCGTGAAGGCATGCAAGCATTTTACAATGCCTGTTTTACTTTTTTTCGGGCATTTAGACCCTCACTTTCAGACTCTTCTCCGAACGAAGGGCATGGCGGATTTGCTCCATGGCCTGTTGACGGAAACGTCTTGCGTCAGTGTTGTGCCCTTGCTTCAGCATCTCCTTGATGTACTGAAGCACCTTCTCCATCTGGACATGATCCATACTATCCAAGGACTCCAGAATGGCAAGTTTGCGCATCGTTTTCATACTCGTAGTGGTTGATACAAAGAACGTAAATTAAAGCCTTGTGGTTCAAGTACTAAGGCATCAATTCACACAAAGACAACGATATAGTAATACTTTCCGGCAAGCTGAAGTAACAAGGCAAGATTATTCATTGAAAAGCTTAAAGTAATACTTCAAATACTTCAGGAATAAAACTCCTGAAGCGACCCAAAGTAAGCATCATTCCAGCCTTCGACGATATCTTCATAATCCTCATCAGGAATATTGGTATGAACGAGCTCTGCCGACGTCCCTTGTTTTTGCGGATGCAGCGTGATGGTGACGATAGATGCGGTACGTTGCTCACCAAAATACCACTCCTGAATAATTTTCCTACCCAGTTCAAACTCCAGGTTTTTACCAACGATACTGCCACCCCACAATGAAAACTCGGAGCCCGGTTGCGTAGACATCGCTGCCGATTCTCCCGTCCAAAGTTCAAGGGTAACCGGTGTCGTCAATGCATTGTAAACATCCTGTGGCGAAGCAGCAAGGGTATAGTATTTTTTAAAATCCTTCATTCACATTCAAAGTTGATTGCAAGACTAATCATTAACTCTAGAATTCGCTGAAGCGCTTCTCGAAGGCAAGAATGAAATTTCTTCATAATGTACGTTCCGTCAGAGTGCCATACCCTCCAAAAATGCTGTGTTGGTGGCAAAAACTAATGAAACTAACGCACCCTAACTACCTTTTTACCTCATTGCTTCGTTTGCCAATAGGATTTTAGTAACTTTTCAAACCCAGCCAAACCTGCAATTTTATGAATAAGCCTTTAACCCCCGGTTTGCCAATTATATGTATCTTTTCCTTACTGATATTTACTGC
>JAYWDP010000205.1:0-6376 GCA_043779775.1 Cyclobacteriaceae bacterium | reverse complement strand
TTCAAAAAGAAAAACACATATCTCACTTCAATCTGGAAGAGGCGATCGGCATCGCCATTAAAATCGACGCTGCACAAACCTACTTTACACACATCAGCCACAAACTTGGATTGCATAAATCGGTTGAAAAAGAACTTCCCCCTTCGATTGCTTTGGGGTATGACGGCCTAAACGTTACTTTGTAACTTCCATCAGGCAAAATGTCTGACACGTATTCCGGAAAGCGCGCCAAATGGAGCGGATACAAAGAAGTAAGGTCACAAAGTTCACAACGAAACGTCACAATGTTCACTAAGAATGAAATTCAAACCTCAATGACAAAACATTTCATAGTGCTCCTGGTGATTTGTATTCTATGTGAACAATTCAAATAAAATCAAGTATGAAAGCACAACCTATTTTCGAGATTCCAAATTGATCTCCTTATCCTGTGCATAACAACTATTACTTCTTACGGCAGCTGAGTGCTGAAATCAAAAAGCATTTGCCGGGATTCACCCTGGTTTCTTGCTTTAGCCAAAATAAAGATGAACTGGTCATCGAATTTAATGACGGAAATAAGTCCTTCTTCTTTAAGGCCAGCCTTCAGCCGGAATTTCAATGTCTGACTTTCCCAGAAATTTTTCACCGCGCCAGAAAAAATAGCGTTGACCTTTTCTCCGGCCTGCTGATGAACAAAGTAACGTCGGTACGGCAATTCTCTAACGAAAGGAGCTTTGGCATTGTACTTGAACAAGGAAATACACTTGTTTTTAAGATGCACGGCGCCAGGGCCAATGTCCTCTGGTTTGCCGGGGATTTCATTCAAGAGATTTTCAGAAACAACTTTACCGCGGATAAGACATTGAAATTACCCTCACTCGACCGCGAGATCGATTGGAGCTATGATCATTTCACAAGAGAAAGCCATGACCTTCCGCAACTTTATTTCACATTTGGTAAACCAGTTTGGAGTTATTTGCAAGCCCAAAAAATCAATCATCTGAATAATGAAAATCAATGGAAACTCATTCAAGATACCCGTAGGCAACTGGAAAATCCGTCGTATCAATTAATGGCAAATGGTGATGTCATTTCTTTTTCGCTTTTGCCATCAAAAGATGCGCTCATAACTTTTCAGAATCCGGTAGCAGCTATCAATGAGTTCTTCATTCGCAAAATTTCATCATCAGCATTTCAAAAGGAAAAACTATCGCTTCTCTCCCATGTTCAGGGAAAAATAAAACAGGCCGATGCTTTCCTGAAAAAAACACTGGAAAAATTTACCGAATTGGAGGGTGATATCCACTTTCAGCAGTGGGCTGACCTGATTATGGCCAATCTTCACGTGATTATCTCCCGTCAGGAAAAAATCGAAGTTGAAAATTTCTACGATAATCAAAAGCCTGTCGAAATAAAACTGAAGAAAGAACTCAGCCCCCAAAAGAACGCCGAACTGTATTATCGCAAAGGCAAGAATCAGGCTATCGAAGTAAAAATTTTGAAAGAATCGATTGCCCGAAAAGAAAAGGAAATCCATGCGCTCATAGAATGGAAGAACACCATTCTCAATTCCCTCCAATTATCAGACCTTAAAACAATTTCTTCTACGTTAACCAAAAATTCACCGAGCAAACAAGATAAAAAATCCCTCCCTTATCATGAATTTGAATTCAATGGCTTTAAAATCTGGGTTGGTAAAAATGCTGCTGCCAACGATACCCTGACATTGAAACATTCTTTTAAAGATGATTTGTGGCTGCATGCCAAAGACGTAGCAGGGTCTCACGTACTGATTAAATACCAGTCAGGGAAACCATTTCCAAAGGATGTCATTGAGCGTGCTGCTCAACTGGCCGCCCATTATTCCAAACGAAAAAATGAAGCTTTGTGCCCCGTAGCGATGACACCAAAAAAATATGTCCGAAAGCGCAAGGGGGATCCTGCGGGAATGGTGGTAGTAGAAAGGGAGGATGTGATGATGGTGGAGCCGAGGAAATGATGTTGGTCGCCCAGGTATGCTCTTAATTAATCATTTCACCATATTCACCTTAATCATATTTGTCCTGTTTCGCTCATGAATGGGCATGCTGGCAAGGCTGATGAAAATATCACCGGCTTTTACGTGCCCGTCTCGCTTGAGAATCTCTTGTACATCGGCGATGGTCTCGTCGGTTGAGTTATGCTTTTCGTAATAGTAAGCGCGGGTAGCCCATACCAGATTCATGGTATTGAGAATGGCTCTGTTTCCTGTAAATACAAAAATATTAGCATTGGGCCGGTGTGACGATGATTTAAAGGCTGTGTACCCTGAAGCTGACATGCCTACAATGGCTTTTGCATTCACTTCCTTAGCGAGTTTACAGGCCGCCAGTATCAGACTGTCATGGATGAATATGGGAGAATGCACATCTACTTCGCGAAAGCGATAATATAAATTCGCCTGCTTCTCCACTGAGCCTATGGTTCTTACCATACTGCGAATCACTTCAATGGGATATTTTCCCGCTGCGGTCTCTGCCGACAGCATAAGCGCGTCGGCTCCATCCATCACGGCATTTGCCACGTCATTGGTTTCAGCCCGCGTGGGGCGTGGGTTTTCAATCATGCTCTCCATCATCTGGGTAGCCACGATCACCGGCTTGGCCAACTTGTTACATTTTTCCACCAGCATCTTCTGCACCATGGGAACTTCTTCCAGCCATATCTCCACACCCAGGTCGCCACGAGCGACCATGACTGCATCCGTGGCGGCCAGGATGGCGTCAATATTTTCAAGCGCTTCCGGTTTTTCTATCTTCGCAATAATCCGTGTGGTGGATTTATGCTCATCAATGATTCCGCGGAGTATATCAATATCTTTTGCTTTGCGAACGAACGAAAGCGCCACCCAATCCACTTTATGTTTTAATCCAAATTCAAGATCCGTTAAATCCTTTTCTGTCAACGAGGGTGCCGATACCCTGGAATTGGGAAGGTTAATCCCTTTGCGCGATTTAAGCGGCCCCCCATAGACGACCTCACAGACCACATCAATGTCGCGGGATTCCTTAACTTTCAGTTCGATTTTCCCGTCGTCGATGAGAATCATGTCACCTTCCTTCACGTCCCTGGGAAGATTTTTATAACTGGTACTGACGATCTCATGATCACCCACGAGCTCACGCGTGGTGATAATCAAAGTTCCCCTCGCCTTGATGATGGTGCCTTCCTTAACTTCGTTAACGCGTATTTTCGGTCCCTGAAGGTCCTGTAGTAACGCAAGATGTGTACCCATTTCTTCATTTATCTCCCGAACATAATTTATAACATTCAGATGATCCTCGTGTGTACCGTGCGAAAAATTTAAACGAAATACATCAACACCTTCTTTGGCCAGAGCCCTTAGCATCTCCTTCGAATTGGATGCCGGGCCTACCGTAGCCACAATCTTGGTCTTATTAAATGAAATTTTTTCCATGCGAATATCTTCTTCTTTAATCGGCTGAAATTGGGGTGATTGGCTAAAAAATAAAGTTCTCCCTCGATTTTAGGGAGGTCAAAGGTATTAAAGTGACCAGTTCAACGGAAGGAATGGCCCGCAAGTATTCCTGCAATCGATTGCCGGACAGGTTTTTCTCACTTTGGGTCATAATTATAAAATCAAAATGAGGGAATTCAGGCACTAATTCCGGTGTCGCCTTTTCACTATCAACCGGCTTATTTCTAAACAAATTGAGGTTATTCATGGGAGTCCGGAAAGCATAGTGATCATACGATCCGGTAATTCCCTTCTTAAAATGGATGACCAAATCTTGTTGCTTGGTAAGACGGGTATTCAAATTATTGTTTAACTGCCAGGCAAGTTTATAACCTTTTAAGGAAGTCCTGACACCCAGCAATTCAAAATTGTAGGAGTACTCAATTTGCAGCTTATTTTTCTTGATTTTCGCAGCCATTTGCAGATTCGGGCAAAATGTAAAAAGTTTGACAATATGGCTCCAAATCTCTTACTTTGCGCAGATTTTTAAAATACCTTAAACCTTACAAACATGTCTGACATCGCACAAAAAGTAAAACAGATCATTATCGACAAACTGGGAGTTGAAGAATCCGAAGTGACACCAGAGGCAAGTTTTACCAATGACCTTGGTGCCGATTCACTGGACACTGTCGAGTTGATCATGGAGTTTGAAAAAGAATTTAATATCTCCATTCCAGACGACCAGGCAGAGAATATCGCCACCGTGGGTCAGGCCATTGCTTACCTTGAACAAAATGCGAAGAAATAATACGGAGCCATCATCCTGACTCCAAATTTTCTCTATGAATTTTAAAAGGGTAGTTATTACGGGGATAGGTGCACTCACACCAATTGGAAATACTTTCCGCGAATATTGGGAAGGATTGAAGAGTGGGAAAAGCGGAGCGGCTCCTATCACGAAATTTGACGCTACTCTTTTCAAAACCAGGTTTGCCTGCGAACTGAAGGGGTTCGATCCAACCAACTTCATGGAACGTAAAGAAGCCCGCAAACTGGATCCATTCTGCCAGTATGCCCTGGTCGCGGCAGATGAAGCCATCGTCGATTCAAATCTTCCTCTTACTACCCTGGACCCTGATCGTGTCGGCGTCATTTGGGGATCTGGCATTGGAGGCCTAACCACTTTCCAAGAAGAGGTAAAATCTTTTGCCCGCGGTGACGGCACACCCCGTTTCAATCCTTTCTTCATTCCTAAGATGATCGCCGACCTAAGTGCTGGCCATATCTCCATCAAGTATGGTTTCCGTGGACCCAATTTTACCACGGTATCGGCTTGTGCTTCTTCAACGAATTCCATTTACGATGCCTTCATCTATTTGAGGCTGGGTAAGGTTGATGTCATGGTGACTGGTGGGTCTGAAGCGGCTGTCTGCGAAGCCGGCATCGGTGGATTCAATGCCATGAAAGCGCTCTCCGAACGTAACGACTCTGCGGAAACCGCCTCACGGCCCTACGATAAAGATCGTGATGGCTTTGTACTGGGCGAAGGAGCCGGTGCGCTCATACTTGAAGAATATGAGCATGCGAAAGCACGCGGAGCAAAAATCTATGGAGAAATCCTGGGCGGAGGAATGACCGCTGACGCTTATCACATCACTGCCCCCCATCCGGAAGGCGCTGGCATCACTAAGGTGATGGAGCATGCACTGGAAGATTCAGGCATACAGGCTTCTGAAGTTGACTACATTAATACACACGGAACCTCAACCCCTTTGGGAGATTTAGGCGAAATCAAAGCAATTCAAAAAGTATTCGGCGAGCACGCTTACAAAATGAATATCAGCTCCACCAAATCCATGACAGGACATTTACTGGGTGCAGCCGGTGCGATTGAGGCCATTGCCTGCTTACTCGCCATCAACGAAGGAATCGTCCCTCCTACCATCAATCATTTTACGGATGACGAAGGTTTGGACCCACGACTTAATCTCACCTTTAATCACGCGCAAAAACGTACTGTAAAAGTTGCGCTCAGCAATACCTTCGGCTTCGGAGGACATAATGCTTCAATCATTATCAAGAAGCTAGAGTAAGATCCTGTGTGGAACTTACTTAAAATCAGCGGCAGTCAATCTAAAAAGGAAGAAAAAAAATTAATTACGGCAATCCGTACCATTACCGGATTTACGCCTTCTAATCTTTCCCTTTATAAATTAGCCACCCTGCATACCAGTCGCTCGAAAGAAACGAACGGCTTTCGCGAATCCAACGAACGACTCGAATACCTTGGTGATGCAATTCTGGGGGCCGCAGTGGCGGACTACCTCTTCAAAAAATATCCCTTCAAAGATGAAGGATTTCTTACCGAGATCCGCTCCCGCATTGTCAACCGCGACTCGCTGAACCTGCTGGCACGCAAAATGGGAATCAGTCACATTGTACAGTTCGATCAAAAAAATTCACAACTGCAACAAGTGGTGCTGGGCAACACCCTCGAGGCAATCGTCGGCGCAATCTATCTTGATAAAGGATACATTCGATGCAAGAAATTTGTCATCGATAAGCTTATCCAACCCTACTTTGATCTCGATGTTGTGATTCAAACAAATTCAAATCATAAGAGTAAAATCATTGAGTGGACCCAGCGGCAGAATAAAACTGTCCGTTTTGAGCTGCTGGAGATAAAAAAATCAAAAAATCAAAAAGAATTTGCCATACAGGTGTTCATAGACGACCAGGAGTATGCCACCGGATTTGGTTACACCAAGAAAAAAGCCGAACAAGACGCAGCGTTAAAAACCTGCACACAACTGAACATAGTTTAAATAATATCGGTTATACTTTCAAAACAGATTCCGTGAGCAAGCTCAAAATTGGGGGTGCTACCCTAAACCAGACTCCGATTCATTGGGAAAATAATGTTTCCAATATTCT
>JAYWDP010000204.1:0-6380 GCA_043779775.1 Cyclobacteriaceae bacterium | reverse complement strand
AGGCCATAGATAAACTGAAAGCCTCAAACCAGGCCAGTACAAATTCCTCCATCGAAAATGAGGGTTCAGATATTTTTCACACCAACGCTATAGCGTATAATGCCGACCTGGATCAGATTGTAGTCAGCATGCCTGGTCTCGATGAGATCCTGATCATTGATCACAGCACAACTATCCAAGAGGCATCAACTCACAAGGGCGGCCGTTGGGGCAATGGAGGGGATTTTCTTTATCGCTGGGGCAACCCGAAAAATTACAACCGGGGAGATACCACCAACCACATGCTGGGCGGTCAGCATGATGTAAAATGGATACCGAAAGGCTATCCTGGAGAAGGAAATATAATGGTATTTGACAATTCAGTTCCAAATCAGCCAAAACCATACTCTGCTGTTCTGGAGATTACAACACCTCATTCTGAAAAAAGCTATTCATTGGAAGCAGGTAAACCATTTGGTCCTGGCGAGGCTATTTGGAAGTATCTAGCCAATGATACAACATCTTTTTTCTCACCTTTTATATCCGGGGCGCACAGAATGGCCAATGGAAATACTTTTATTACCGAAGGTGTTAAAGGCCGGTATTTCGAAGTTACCCTAGCAGGAAAGGTGGTTTGGGAATATTGGACTCCTTATGCTGGTTTTTCAAGAATGCCTGACGGCACATTCCCCCAACCTGTTGGTCCACTTATTTATGCAACATTCCGTGCAACCCATATAATGGCAGACCATCCTTCGGTAAAAGGTAAAACATTAGAACCACTAAGTCCTCAACCTGAAGTTTATAAAGTAGAGAAGCCAAGCGAGGGAAAGAAACCCTGACTAAATTATGTCAGCCTGAGTCTGCCAAAGGCTAATTTGAACACGGGAAAAAAGTTCTCGACAAGCCTTTCGGCAGGCAGGCTCAATTTGACAAAGAGTTTTCAGAGATGTCCTAAATAAATTTCTACTTTTCTAATAAAATAACACCATTGTCTTTGACGTAACGTTGCCAGTGATCCAGCATTTCCTGGTATGTATCCGGATGTTGCTTTGATACATCTTTCGACTCAGTTGGGTCTTCTTCCAAATTAAAAAGTTCAAAACTACCTGTTCCAAATGGGAATTCAATTTTCCTGATCTTCCATTTGCCTTTCCGCAGAGCACATCGGCCAAACAACTCCCACCCCATCACATAATCATCATCATGAACATTTTGCTTTGCATTATTTAAAAAGGGAAGCAGTGAGGCACCTTGATAAGGGGCTAAAGGCCGACCATTATAAGATGTTGGATATGTTGAACCTGCCACGTCAAGAAATGTAGGAGCCATATCCTTAATAGTTGCGAAGGCAGTAGTGAACGCTTTACCCTTCTGTTGGTATGGCATCTTTACTATCATGGGGCTATGAATACCGCCTTCGGCACTATATCCTTTATAAAAACTATTAACAGCGCTGGATGCGTGTGCCCACTGTGACCCATAGGCAACAAAGGAATTGGCTGTGCCCATGTACGGGTATGGGTTGGTCTCATCCGGAGTGTCGTTTAAATCAAGTTGATCAGGGCCATTGTCGGAGAAAAAT
The DNA here is from genome assembly GCA_043779775.1 of Cyclobacteriaceae bacterium. GTDB lineage: Bacteria > Bacteroidota > Bacteroidia > Cytophagales > Cyclobacteriaceae > ELB16-189. The sequence goes on along the minus strand of JAYWDP010000204.1, from coordinate 4,816 downwards.
ACAAAGAGCGTGTTGTCATACTCTCCAATGTCTTTTAAATGTTGAATTAGACGGCCAATGTTATAATCCAGATTGCTCACCATGCCCGCATAAATTTCCATTTTTCTGGATTCAATCCTCTGTTCACTTTTGCTCAGCAATTTCCATGACAGCAGTGGACGGTTGGAAATATTATACAAATTACCTTTTACGGTTGGAAGTTTAGGAAGTTCAACATGATTTGACACCAACCCCTTTTCTTTTAATCGTTGAAATCGCAAAGCTCTCAAGCTGTCATACCCGATGTCATAAACACCCTTGTACTTTTCAACATAGCTCAAGGGGGCTTGTAAAGGAAAATGCGGTGACGTGTATGCGGCAAAAAGAAAAAATGGCTGATTGTCTTTTTGACCTTCATCAATAAAGCCTATCATTTTATCAGTATAGAAATCAGTTGAATATTGTCCATCCGGATATTCACCAAAATGATCATCTTCCCAAAAAGGAAATACCCGTGGGTCAGGATAGTAATGAGGGGCATAAGCGCTTAGGCATGTGAATGACCGTTCGAAACCATTCGCTTGCGGACTGTGTTCGCGCGTTAAGCCCAGGTGCCACTTTCCAGCAATGTAGGTGTGATAACCAGCATCCTTCATTAGCTGTGCAACAGAAATCACTTTGTCACTCAGATATCCTTCATAGCCGGGTTGTCCTGCTTGTTCAGGAATACTTGCCGAACGTTCTGCCATATCGCCAAGGCCTGCAATATGATTATCGGTGCCCGATAGCAGCATAGCTCGTGATGGGGAACAAGTGGCCGCAGTATAGAAGTTGGTAAACAATTGGCCATGGGTAGCCAATGAATCAATATTAGGAGTGGCAATTTCACTTCCGAAACATCCGAGATCTGAATAGCCCATATCATCCGCTACGATTAGAACTATATTAGGTGTTTTACGAATTGAAGCCACTGGCTTGTTCTTGCAGGAACAAAGAAAACAGGAAAGGATAAGAAGAGTAAAATATCCTTGCTTCAATGAAATGTATATAAGGTGAGTGAATTTGTTATCGTTGAATAGAATTCTTAACCTAAAGATAGTAAGAGGGTTTGATTGTGACATCAAAATAAAAACTATCTTTAACAGAAATCACGAATGAATTATCGTTAACACCATGGCCAATACCCCCGGTAAAATGAAACTAACACTTCTTCTTGTCAGCAGTTTGACGATCATGTCAGTGATTACCATTTCGCCTGCGTTACCTCAAATGGCACAGGCTTTCGCTGAAGTTGAAAATGCAGAATTTCTTGTCAAACTGGTTTTAACGATACCGGCATTATTTATTGCAATTTTTTCTCCCATAACAGGACGTCTTATTGACCGGTATGGCAGGTTACACATTCTTTGGTTTGCATTGGTACTGTATGCCATTTCAGGAGCGGCCGGATTTTTTCTGAATAACCTTTACTACATCCTTGTTTCCAGGGCCACACTCGGCATCTCTGTTGGCATGTCCATGACAATTGTTATTACTTTGATTGCGGATTACTTCGAAGGTTCAGAGAGGCAGAAATTTGTTGGCTTGCAAATAGCATTCATGTCGTTGGGCGGCATTTTGTTTATTGGATTGGGAGGGATTCTTGCCGACTTTAATTGGAGATTCCCTTTCCTGATTTATCTATTTTCATTGATCGTTCTCCCGCTCAGCATTTTATTTCTACAGGAGCCGGTAATTGTTAAAAAAGGAGCTGCAAGTTCAACGGTTAAATCACCGGGTATCATTTGGCTGTTGTTTTTCAATACCATGACCATGTGGATAATTTTCTTTTTGATACCTGTTCAAGTACCATTTTACCTGAAGGCTATCGGCGTTGAAAAAAATGCCTTGATTGGCGCTGCCATTGCAACCAGCACTTTATTTTCTGCCATCTCATCTTTTTCATATTCAAAGATTAAAGACCGTTTTAGTTTTCTCACCATCTTTTCCATTGGATATATTTTTATTGCGGCAGGATTTGTTACCCTGTCTATTTCACACAGCTATTCGTGGGTACTTATTGCGATGATGTTATCGGGATTGGGTATGGGTATGATGATCCCCAATACAAATATGTGGGTGATGAAAATTGCTCCACCTGAAATTAGGGGTAAGGAGATTGGAAAACTTACCACCTTCTGGTTTTTCGGTCAGTTCTTATCTCCCATTATTATTTTCCCAGTGCTGCAAGTGTTATCACTTTCATCTGCTTTTATGGCAGGAGCTGTGTTGCTCTTCCTTTTATCCGCTGCTTTCATAATTTTTAAATTAAGCAGAATAGGAAAATCATTAGCTCAGTAAGACCTCTCAAATTCTTTAAGCCACTTTGACCTGACTTGTACGCAACATAGAGTCAGAAATTCTGTCCCGACTATTTAATATTTAACACTTACCATTCAACATTATCAATAGTACTTCATTTTCATCACCACCTTTCGGTCTCCCGTAAGAACGAAATTGAAATCCTTGTAAACTGGCCTTCGGAGGGAAGCGTGATAGTAATCGGAGAAAGCATGTCCTTCTTTGGGAAAAAACCATCCGAATTCCAATTTGTTGTCTCCGTCTTCATCATCCAGCAGTGCGATGGCCATGTTTTGAGATTTGAAACCGTGACAGGTGACGCGAAGTGAATCTCCTGACATTTCAGATTTGGGAACCACCACTTTCAAAAATCCCATTTTATCCGGAAAGGGTGTTGTGTCATCATAAAACTTGAATCGGATCACCCCGTTCCTGTTGCGGATGTGCGTGACGGTAATCGTGATGGAGTAAGTCGGTTCTTCCAATAACTCTATACCGGAAGATTTAGTTAGCAATGAATCAACCTGAGCAAAGGCGAATGTGCTGATTGATAAAAAAGCAAATAAAAAGAAAACCTTCACATCTTAAAGATAGTCAAACCCCGACAGCAAACTCTTATGGTGCCAATCAATACCTGAAATCGGGACAATCATTGCTGTGCTTGTGTGCTATGATAGAGAAGGAACCGGAATATATTCCAGCCCAAATTGCGCATTTTCAAATTCAACTTCTGCGAGGTGGCTGACGGCCCTGTAAAAATGCCGATGCAGCCGCTGAGGGTAAGTGACGCAAGGAGGAAGAAGGTATTTTTAATTGAAAAAATATTAAAGTGTTAAAGTTCTAAGTTAATTAACTCTATCCAAAACATACAATTATGTAACTTACCATATTACCAAACAAGCAGGCATCTTATCAAAAGGTATTGGATAATTTAAACAATGCCAAGAAAATCAATGAGATGCTCTTTGGAAAAGATGCCAACCATTATGCCATGAATCTCATCAATTTCGAACAGAGTCTGAATTACAATTTCAAGGCGTTGTCCATCCTGGAAGCCAACCACTATCCCTTGAACAACACCATTCGTACAAATTGGCGGAAATTAATTTTTCTAATCCCAAACTTTAAGGGCCTGAGGCCAATCACTTAAAAGCCAAAAGCTAAAGGCCAATGGCCAACAATTTACATGTCAAAAATTCTGCGACTCTGCCAAACCCTCAACATTCTCAGTATTGATATTGCGGCAGGAGCTGTGATATGCTGCGCCTTTTTTGCAGATATTTTAGGAGTTTCGGTTCTGCCCTATGGATTCATTACCCTGGGACTGACGGTGTGGATCATCTATACCGTCGATCATTTGCTGGATGTATGGAGAAAAACCCAACCCGCTGCGACAAAACGGCACCGGTTTCATCAGCAACATTTTTACATACTCCTTACACCGCTTCTTCTCTCATTGGTTGTTGTGGGAATACAACTTGTGTTCATCCGAAGACCCGTATTGATCGGGGGAGTTGTATTGTCTGCTATCGTAGGCTTGTATTTCATCTTGCAGAAAAGCCTGAAATATTTTAAGGAATTCATTGTCGCCATCTTGTATTCAGGAGGTGTGCTCATGGCGCCCCTTTCATTTCTGCAAAGGCCCCTTGCTCCTTTTGAAATAAGTCTCATCTTTCAATTTTTCCTGACCGCCTTGATCAACCTCCTTCTCTTCTCATGGTTTGACCGGAAGAGTGATGCCCAGGACCATCATCCCTCTTTTACGGTTGCCTTTGGAGATCGCGCAACCCGAATTCTTCTTACCGTTTCATTTATTATGAATGCTGGAATTTCAGTGATCCAAATATTCTTAAATACAGATACTACAGGGCCCGTCATTGTAATCCTTGCGATGAACGCGGTGCTCGTCTGGATATTTCTGAAGAGAAATTATTTCGAAATCAATGACCGCTATCGGCTGATGGGTGATGCGGCTTTTTTATTGCCGGTGGTTTATTTAACGTGTGATGGCTTTTAATTTATCTACATCATCCGTTGCCAGTACAACGCCTACCATATTGGGGTTATCCGCATCGGTAAAGATTCCCCTTAGTTCCAGACCCGCTGCCGAGCGTAGTTCATCTCCGGCATCAAAGACTTTTTTTCAGGCATCATAGTCAGCGATGTCGTGGGTGATTTCAACCCGGTACATCTTGGGGCTTTTTGGAAGGTTGCGGTACATGATATTAAAATAATTGATCATTGGTTCCTAGGTAACGCCAGCCCTCTTCATGATTCGCCTGGTTTCTTCAGAAGAGAATTCCTTTTTTGCCTGCTCATGGCTTTGGGTCAATTCGTAAATCGTCACCAGGTTGGGGTCATCGGGACTGACATACAGGCCTATCAACGAATTTGAATCTGAAACTTTTTTATAAACCTTGAGCCAGTCGGGGTAATTCTTCACCCAATGGGTTATCCGCATGGCCGTCTTTCCTGAATAGACTACTTTTTCATTGGA
>JAYWDP010000203.1:0-2133 GCA_043779775.1 Cyclobacteriaceae bacterium | reverse complement strand
ACCTGGATGAAGCGGACCTGGTCATTGTAGCGACAAACGATAAGCAAACGAGCCATGCCATATGGGAAGAGGCCAAGTCAAAGAATAGGTTGGTCAATGTTGCCGACACTCCGGAGTTGTGCGATTTTTATTTAAGCTCCATTGTAAAGAAAGGCAATCTGAAAATCGCAATCTCGACCAACGGTAAATCACCTACCATTGCCAAACGATTAAAAGAGATATTTTCAGAAGCCCTGCCCGACCAGGTAGACGATTTGTTGGATAATATGCAAGTCATACGGGGTAAACTAAATGGAAATCTTGCGGCTAAAATCCACAAGTTGAACGACATCACACGTGTCCTGGCAACAAAGAGCGGCGACCTGAGTGAACGGCGCTGGAAGAGGATTGCTTCTTACTTTTTGTTTGCCTTTTTCTTCATGTTTGTCGGTTATCTCGTACTCTCTTACATCCCTTTTTCCAACATACTTGGTGGATTAAAGGATATGGCCCTGGATATCGATTCGAACTTCTATTGGATGATCCTCGCCGGTTTCCTGGCTCAAATGGTTGACGGAGCGCTGGGGATGGGCTACGGTGTAACGTGCACGACCATCCTTTTATCTATTGGCGTAAACCTGCCTGCCATCAGCGGGAGTATTCACACCGCGGAAATGTTTTCAAGTGGCGTTTCTGGATACAGCCACTATAAATTCGGAAATGTGAACATGAAATTGTTTAAGACACTATTGATTCCCGGAATCATTGGTGCGATCGGAGGGGCTTTTTTACTTTCGAAGTTTGGCGATGAATACGCTGTATACATTCGTCCTGCCCTGGCGGCCTATACCCTGTTTCTTGGTACAAAGATCCTCCGGGCCGCTTTCCGCAAGAATAACGTAATTCAAAAAGTAAAGCGTGTAGGCTGGCTGGCGGGGGCAGGAGGTTTTCTGGATTCATTTGGCGGTGGTGGGTGGGGCCCTTTGGTCACAAGCACCCTCATCTCTAAGGGAAGAAGTCCCAGGTATGTCATCGGGTCGGTCAGCCTTACCGAGTTTTTTATTACTCTGGCCAGTGCCGTCACATTTTTCTCCATGCTGGGTATCAGTCACTGGCCCATTATCCTCGGATTGTTGGTGGGCGGAACTGTGGCGGCTCCACTTGCCGCGAAGCTAGCCGGCAAGTTGCCCGTCAGGACAATGTTTATTTGCGTTGGGGGATTGGTAATAATTTGGAGTTTGCGGATTTTGTTAAAATCGCTCGGGTTTTTTTAGGGATACGTTGACGGGGTAACCTGATCAGTTGGAATTCCCGGTGTAGTAAAGACGGTCTTGATTTAACCTGAGACCGGATCAAAAGGTTCAACCCGAGCAACAACGAATTATGAATTGTGAGTTGCACGTGGTCCAACTTGCAAAACATAGTAAGCACACAGACGCCACTAAAACCATTTCTTGTATTTGAAATAGCCTATCATTCCAATGGTCATCGCGAACATGCTAATCCACGTAATCGGGTAGCCCCAGTGGGTATGCAATTCAGGCATAAATTCAAAATTCATTCCGTACACGCCTACGATAAAAGTCAAGGGCATAAAAATGGTTGAGGCGATGGTGAGCACTTTGATGATCTCGTTCATCCTGGTGTTGAGCGTGTTGATGTGGATATCCATCAGGCCGGAGGTGAGGTCTTTGTATGTATCCAGGCTATCAATCAAGTGAACGACGTGGTCATAAACATCCGCGAAGTAGCGAATGTTGGCTGATTCTATGAAACCGGTTTCGTCTTTGATCAGTTTGCTGAGTGCATCGCGCAGGGGATAAAGCGCCTTGCGCAAAAAGATTAATTCTTTTTTGATTTTTTGAATGTGCTTAAATTCCCGTGAGCTGGGATTGCTGTACACAGCTTCTTCGATGTCTTCAATCTGCTGGCCTATATTATCCAGCACAGAGTAATAATAATCCACAATAATATCAATCAGGCGATAGAGCAGATAATCAGCCTTTTTCTGGCGGATTCTCCCCTGGTCAAGACGGATTCGTTCGCGAAACGGTCCAAACAAATCTCCATCTTTTTCCTGGAAGGAGAGCAGGTAATCTTTGCCAAGTACAAAGCTTATTTGTTCATAGTCAATGATATCTGGTGCCTCAATGC
>JAYWDP010000202.1:0-2135 GCA_043779775.1 Cyclobacteriaceae bacterium | reverse complement strand
GTCTCTACGCATCTCTTCATTCATTGCTTCCCGCAGGGCTTCACGAAACTGGATTTCACGCATACTTTTGATTGTAAAGGATTGTAAAAATAGTACGCCGACGCAAAGGATGAAAGGATTCCCGGGATTTCTGGAAGCTTTCTTTTACACTTCCCAAAGCCTTCTCCTCGCTTGAAAAGCACGGTTTATGGAAATAAAAAACCCTGCATTGTTGAAGTGCAGGGTTCTTATATCTTGATGGATTTCGTTATTTCAGTGCATTACGGAACGCATCCGTGGTAGCCCACTTGCTGAACTCAAGGTCTGTGAGGGCCTTGTCTTTCAAGCTCGGGTCAATTTTAACAGCGCTGGTAAGGCTGCTTACCACTTTATCTGCGTTCCCTGAACGGGCGGCGGCTACAGCAGCTCCGTAATAAGCAATGGCCAGGTTGCTGTTTTTGCCTGATGCTTCACCAAATGAGCTGGCAGCATTTGCATAATCTTTTGTTAATAACTGTGCCAGGCCCTTGTTAAAGAGGTTGACATCCGTAGTCAATGCTGATGATTCAGAACGAACTGCATCGTCATACTTAGCCATATAAATTTCAGAAGCGCCTTTCACGCCATTGACGCCGCGGGCCACATCATTGCTGGCACCGTTGAGTGCTTTTCTTGCGTAGCTGGCAGCTTTGTAAGGATTGCCTTTCATCAAAGAAACAGAAGCCAGGTTGGCGCTGACCTCGGGTGTTTCGCGGATACGGGCAGCGATCTCCAATTGAGCGGAAGCTTTGTCGCCTAACTCAGCAGCACGGCCCTGATTTTCAATGGCCATTTGCAAGTAAGTAGCGCCTAAGTTATTGTGAGCATTCCAGTTGGTGCCTTTCTTGGTAGCAGCTTCATAAATGGCTGCCTTTTCCTCCAATGAAGGAGTCAGTGAGCCTGCATACATCAATTCTTCGAAAGTGAGGCCATTGGCATCACCACCTTGTGTGATTTGTTTGGCTAATACTGCAATCTCAGCATCCGTCTTCTTTTTCCTGATAGTAAGGATTTCGGTCTTGGCCGTACGCAAAGTAGGATAGAGTCCTTTGAAAACTTTTTTGTAGGATTTCAGCTTCTCGATTTGTTTTTCCTGGTCAACGAATGAACTGCCGTTGTTAATAATATTCAGGTATTCAGATTTTTCATCTGAGGTGATGCCATCATACGACGCGAGGGCAGTTTTGAATTCATTCCAACTGTCAACGACCGGCTTCAGAATAAATTTAATGGAATCTGCCATGCCCTTATAGTCATACTTCTTCATCTGCGCGCGATAGTATTTTTCAATGGCTGCAGCGCGTTCTTCAGACAGTTTGCTGTTGATGCGTTCACGACCTTCAGGTGAGTGAGTACCGGTGATGGTTACGGTGCGGGTCACGTTTTTAGAAGCGATAAAAGCATCCAATTGCTTGGCTTTATCGCTGCTGGTTTCAGATTTACGCAATACTGATTTGCCTTGTTCGAAAAGGAAATCAGGTATAACGACGGGAACAATTTCTTCTTTGTTATTATAACCATGATCAGCAAAGGCTGCATAGTAGGAATTTTGCACCAGCTTGGAGGTGGTGATAAGACCTACGGCTACATCCAATCTGGGTGTTTTTTTGGATTTGGATCCTTTGGAAGCTACGCCTTCAATCTGAAGGGTGCCGGTCCTTAAGGCTGGAGCATAGGGGAAGCTGAACTTCTGGGTTAACTTAGGTTGCTCCGTTGCGCTTGCGGGAAAGTCATCACCCTTGAAAGCGATGGCAGGGAGCGACATTTCTTTGTCCCCATACTTATAAAAGCTGTTGACTGTATATACAGTGCCTTTCTTCAGCATTTTAACTGGTAAGCTGGCTGCCATTTCATAGGCAACCGTGTCTTTATGGACTTCCAGTGGATTGGGAGTAACGGTTAAATTTTGGTCCTTCGCCAGTTTGATCATCTGGGGAAGGGTGCAACCAGCCAAGCCCAACATGCTGACAATTACAAAAGAGTATACAACTTTTCTCATGGGTGATTTTTTAAGGTTTTTCAAAAACGAGTCGCAAGCTACGTCTATATGGTTTTTTTTGCAATTATAAGTCAAAAAAATAAAGAGATGGCTGCCATTCAAGGCAAGGAAGGGGTTA
>JAYWDP010000201.1:0-2147 GCA_043779775.1 Cyclobacteriaceae bacterium | reverse complement strand
CCCGCCACCACCCTCCGGCATTCTCGGTTACACTTTTAAAAGCGAATCAATAGAAAGTAACAGCGGAACTGAAGGTATCATTCTTCTTCGGAGAGGTGAGAACCCCAGCGAGGTCCTCAGGAAAGTAAAAGCTCAAATCGCCACCCTGGAGGATAGTGAATTGCCTGAAGGTGTAAAAATCAGGACACTTTATGATCGCAGTTTTCTGATAAACCACTCGCTTGAGACGGTTGGGAAGACATTGTTTGAAGGAGTTTCAATCGTCGTTATTATATTAATTTTCTTCTTAGGAAGTGTCCGTTCAGCGTTGGTGGTAGCGCTAACCATACCCTTTGCATTACTTTTTGCATTCATCCTTATGCGTCTAGCGGGCATTCCTGCGAACTTACTTTCCCTGGGTGCGATCGATTTTGGAATTATTGTGGATGGTGCATGCATTATGGCAGAGCACCTGATCCGGAAATACCGAAGTGCAACATCAGAAGACAAAGAGCAGGGAATCATCAAAATTACCCTTTTGTCAGCCCAGGAAGTGGGACGCGAAATCTTCTTCTCGGTAACAATCATCATTCTGGCCTACATGCCTATCCTGTTGATGACACGCGTGGAAGGAAAACTCTTCTCACCGATGGCGTTGACACTGGCATTCGCAGTTGTTGGTTCCATGGTATGTGCACTCACCCTCATTCCCGTTTTGATTTCGTTTGCTTACAAGCGCGGACTTGAAAATTTAGATAAACCGATTGCTCAACATAAAAATCCGGTGCTTGAGTTTTTGGAAAGAAAATATAAAACTATGGTTCAGGTAATCCTGGAAGCTCCTAAAACCGTTGTCATCATAAGTTTTTCAATTGTCTTTGTGCTGATTGGTCTCGGTATACGATTGGGTACCGAATTTTTACCCGAGTTGGATGAGGGGTCCATTTTCCTGCGATGCTTCCTTCCGGCGGGCGTTAGTATCCAGGAGAATGCCAAGATCGCACCCGGGATCCGGCAGGTTATTGCCAAATACCCACCAATCGATTATGTCATTACGCAAACGGGTCGCAATGATGATGGAACAGACCCCTTTCCTACCAATCGGACCGAGATACTTGTTGGTTTGCGCGACTATCATTTGTGGAGCGATACCATCAAGAAGAAAGAATTGGTGGCCCGTATTCAAGACGATCTTCAGAAAAAGTTTCCAGGTGCATTTTTCTCAAATGGTCAACCGATTATTGACCAGGTGATGGAAATCGTGACGGGCAGTGCTGCTGATTTGGCAATCTCCGTCGTGGGTGATGACCTGGAGTTCATGCGAAGCAAAGCTGACACGATTGCTGAGATCGTTGGGAATACCGACGGTGCTGTTGCCGTCAACATTGAACAAGAGGGCCGACAGGCACAATTGGCCATTACCGTCAACCGTGAAAATGCGGCACGATACGGCATCAATGTAAGCGACATTCAAGCCATGGTGGAAGCGGCCATCGGTGGAAAAGCTATTTCGATACTATACGACGGTGCCAAGCGCTACGACATTGTTGTTCGCTACCTGGCGGAGAGTCGAAACACACTGGAATCAATTAAGAATTTGCAGGTTCCCTCCGCGACAGGGGCCCTTATCCCGATGAGTGAACTTGCAGAGATCAAATTTATTGAAGGTCAAACAAACATTTATCGACTGAATGGCAAGCGAATGGCCACAGTGCGGACCAATATCAGAGGTCGGGACCAAGGTGGCTTTGTCTCAGAGGTGAGCAAGAAAATTGACGAGGCGATTCACATACCAAAGGGATATCGTGTCATCTACGGCGGCCAGTACGAAAACCTTGAACGCGCTGGCAAGCAATTGTCGGTAACCATTCCCTTAACGGTTGTCATGGTCTTTGTTCTGCTGTTCTCACTCTTCAAGAATTTCCGGCATACGTTCGTTGCGATGTCCTGTATCTTATTCGCATTGGGAGGAGGAATTGCCGCCTTACTATTGCGTGGGTACCACTTTAATGTCTCGGCGGGCGTTGGATTCGTTTCAATCTTTGGAATTTCGGTCATGGCGGGAGTTCTTTTGGTATCGGCAATTAAACGCCTGGAGGAATCGCATGGTACCGATCTCAAACAAATGGTGGCGTTGGCATCATCTGAACAACTTCGCGCCATACTTT
>JAYWDP010000200.1:0-2148 GCA_043779775.1 Cyclobacteriaceae bacterium | reverse complement strand
ATTGGTATCCTCGCACTTTTTACCGGCCGGACGGCTGAAGTTATAACCATTTCCGTTTTTGGTGCGTTGACATTGTATTGCATTTCAATGCTTTCGGTGATCGCCCTTCGCAGGAAAGAGCCAGGGTTGGAACGGCCCTTCCCGGTACCCTTTTATCCCTATTTTCCGATAATCGCTTTTGCTACCGCATTGGCAGCACTACTAGCGGTGGCAATTTATAATTTAGTCTTATGTGCCTTGTACTTGCTGATTATAGGTGGGTGCTTTGGTATATTTAAACTCCGTAAAAAATCTGATACATCCCCTTCATGACAACAAAATCCATCCTTGAGTACGTCAAAAGTCATCCTTCCGGAAAGGTAAAGATTGCCTACGCCGACATGGATGGCATCTTACGGGGAAAATATATCGCGACGGAAAAATTCTTGTCGGCAGTGGAAGGAGGCACCGCTTTTTGTGATGTCATTTTTGGGTGGGATGCAAATGACGTGGCCTACGACAATGTGAAGTACACAGGCTGGCACACCGGCTATCCGGATACTCCTGCACGGTTGGATATTACTACCTTCAGAAAGATTCCCTGGGAAAATGACGTGCCGTTTTTTTTGGGAGAGATTATGAATAAAGATGGGAAGCCCTCTCTTGTCTGTCCGCGGCAGTTGGTGAAAAAAATTGTCAGCGAGGCCCTTCGCGAAGGTTTCGTACCCATGTTCGCGCAAGAATTTGAGTGGTTTAACTTTGCCGAAACGCCGCAGTCTGTGCGCGAAAAGAATTATAAAAATCTTGAGCCACTCACGCCAGGCATGTTTGGGTATTCTATTCTCAGGACCACCTTGCAGAATCCTTTTTTTACCGACCTATTTGACTTGTTAAAGAAATTTGATGTACCGATCGAGGGATTGCACACGGAGACAGGACCAGGAGTCTTAGAGGCTGCCATCGTACATTCTGAAGCCGTTGAAGCGGCAGACCGGGCCACACTTTTTAAAACTGCCGTTAAGGAAATTGCCTACCATCACAATATCATGGCAACTTTTATGGCTAAGATCAGCGAAGATCTCCCCGGTTGCGGAGGCCATGTTCATCAGAGCCTATGGGACAAAGGAAGAAAGACGAATTTGTTTTATGATCCGAAGGACAAATTGAAAATGAGCGAAACACTCCGTCAATATCTGGCAGGTCAGTTGCATTGTCTTCCCTATATTCTTCCGATGTTCGCGCCCACTATCAACAGCTACAAACGGTTGGTCGAAGGAGCGTGGGCCCCGACGACACTAACCTGGGGTGTCGATAACCGCACGGTAGCAGTTCGGGTGCTAAATGGAACCAGCAAGTCGTGCAGGCTTGAAACCCGTGTGATTGGTGCCGATGTGAATCCCTATCTCGCCATCGCAGCAGCATTGGGTTCAGGACTTTATGGCATCAAAAAGAAATTAAAGTTGAAGCAACCGCCCACCATTGGCAATGGCTATCGTGATAGTTCAAATGGCACGCTGCCGCGAACGTTGGAAGAAGCAACACGAAACATGAAGGATTCTCCCGTTGCTAAAGAGATATTTGGTGGGGCGTTTGTTGAACACTTTACACAAACGCGCGAGTGGGAGTGGAAGCAGCATCTGAAATCGGTGACTGATTGGGAGATGAAGCGTTATTTTGAGATCATATAACTTACTAAAGCATTGCATATTCAGGGATTGGGTCCAATTTTTGCAGGGTGACCCGGAAGAGGTCATACAACACATGCCGTTCACATTTTCACACCCTGCCATCATTTTACCCCTTGTTAAAATATCCCAGAAATGGTTTTCGTTAACGGGACTGGTCATCGGCAGCCTGGTACCCGACTTTGAATATTTTATAAGAATGCGCATGGACAGCCGGATCAGTCATACACCGGCAGGGTTATTTTTGTTTGACCTGCCCCTTGGACTCTTACTGACGTTTGTTTTTCACAACGTTGTTCGCAACAGACTATACGACAATCTGCCACTCCTACTGCAACGACGGGTTTTTCAATACAAAGCATTTAGTTGGAATGCCTATTTTATACAACATTGGTGGATCGTCGCGCTATCGATTTTAATCGGGGCGGTGTCTCATTTGTTTTGGGATGGCTTTACTCACAATCATGCGTTTTTTGTCGAGCTT
>JAYWDP010000199.1:0-2153 GCA_043779775.1 Cyclobacteriaceae bacterium | reverse complement strand
GGAAAAAAGTAAAACCGGCACCGAAAAAGATTTAGGTGGCTCCGTGAATGGTGCTTTCTTCACCAGCGGCACGTCTGTTTCCGTTACCGGAAAAACATATGGCTTAGGAAAAACGGATGTGGTTACCGTAAAAGTTCATAAGCTCATCACTCCAGACAATGACACTGTCAATGACGTGTTGGTTATCGAGGGTCTCGATGCGTTCACCGTTAATGAAGTAACCTTTATCGACCGCTGGGGCGTGCCCTTTAAAACATGGACTGGTTTTAAAAATTATGTGCAACCCGCAGGCACCGGCCAGGATATAGATTTTTCTAAGTTAGCCATCGGTAATTATGAGTGTATTGTGAAGTACACCGATCGGGGCGTGGCGAAGAGTATCAAGCAAATGATTACCGTGTTGAAATAAGGAAAAAGCTGCATGAGGAGTCTTCTACTAATCTTAAGCGTATCCGTCAGTGCCCTTTGCTCCTATGCACAAGATATTCCCTTGTTCAGCCAGAAGCTGACCAACTCGTTCATGTACAACCCTGCGCTGGCAGGCAACACGTTTGGATCCATCACCGCTTCGTACCGCACCAATTATTCAGGTGTTTCCGATGCGCCTAAAAATTATTATATAAGTGCCCACACCCCGTTCGCCAACCACCGTTTTGGGGCGGGCGTCAATGTGTATCAGGAAGAGGTTTCAATTTTGAAGAACACCTACTATGCGGCTGCCTTTGCCTATCACCTTCAATTCAACAAATTCAATACGCTGTCGATGGGTGTGGGAGCAGAGTTTAATCAGCTGCGCTTCAGTTACAATGCCGCTCAAGATCCATACATCGCCAGCGATTTGATCTATCAGAAATATGCCAACGCCAATGGCAAACCGGATTTTTCTTTTGGGATGATGTACCAGAATCGTTTTTTGAAAATAGGTATGGCCGCCAACCGTCTGGCCACTGCCTGGCTGGAGCCCATTGATAAAAGAACACTCTCTAATTATTACACCGGCTTTGCGCAAGGCATGATTCCAATACGTGGAGGTGAGGATATGCTAGAGCCCTATTTTGCTTTCCGCAAATTTTCAGAGACGAACGATACGTATGATGTGGGTTTGTATTATACCTACAACAATAAAATTACAGCAGGTGCGGCTACCCGTGCCGGCAACGTGTTGAATTTTACGTTGGCCTATCGGCTAAGCAAATATTTATTGGTCGGCTACTCCAATGAAATGATCTCTAGCCCTGTCGGCAGTGCGGTGGGCACTTCCAATGAGTTTACCCTTCGCTATGATTTCAACGATCAAAATTATCAGAAGAAATTCAGACAAGATTATAAGCAATCGGTTTCCTACCGTAGAAAAACACTGAATACTTCTAATGTAAGAAAGACCCCCGGAGGACATTCACCTAAGCAATTGCAAAAAGCTCAAAAGCGTGTAGCTGCTTTCTCACCCAATAGGCGATACCAAAACACGAAGAAACTTTCAATGGGTCAAAAGACATCTTCGAGAAAGCCTACCTACGCGAAGAAAAGAAAGCCGAGCTATAACAAGAGCAAGCGAAAGAGTCCTAATAAGAAGAGGAGAAGATAGCTTGTCCAAATTTGGGAAACCCTCCGCGGGATTTCGTGCAGCAGAAGCACAGAAGGTTTTAAGAAATATCTTATTGTATCAACCACTCTAATCTGTCTCCCATAATATCTTGTATTGATTTTATTTTACCGCGTATGGTTGGCACTGCAATACCATGTCCAAAACTTCGCGTAGCCGTAAACACCCGGGCTTCGTCCCACAAGCCGGCATCGATAAATAATTGTACTGTTTGCGCACCCCCCTCTATGATGACAGACTGTATTTTCTGTTGGTACAAATCAGTTACAAGCTGCTTAATAAAATTTCCTTCATCTAAGCGAATGAGTAAAATATTTTTGTGTTCTTCATGCTTGAGCACATTGTAGCAAATTGTTTTTTCAGTTTGATCATATAACCGGAGGCTCTCCGGCAATCGTAAAAAACGATCAATGACCACCCGTGTTGGATTACGACCCGTCCACGCCCGAACGGTGAGCGATGGATTGTCATGTGCTGCAGTCCGCGTTCCCACCAATACTGCATCTTCCTCACTCCGCCATTGGTGCACCAACTGCCTCGAAAGTTCATT
>JAYWDP010000198.1:0-2156 GCA_043779775.1 Cyclobacteriaceae bacterium | reverse complement strand
ATCTGACTGATTACTCGAACATGCGGTCAGTGTTAGTCCAATTACAATTAAGGTGATAAAGGGTCTCAATGCTTTCATAATAGATTTGTTTTTTTTGTCAAATGTCAGTAGTCTGCCAAACCTATGCTTAATCGTTTACACTTCATTTTCCACGAGGGCCCAATTGTTGCCAACAACTGGATAAAAGCATTGCCTTTATCCTGTAAATTTAGTCGAATATAAGTATTGCCGTTATATCCATTTTGTACCCCCTCTTTGCTTTTGCGCAGTTATTGATGCTTGTAAAGTCTTATTTTTACGCCATTCTAAAAAATCAAGCGTCAATTTTCTGCCTGCAAATCTCACTAGCTTCCACTATCCATGCTTTCAAACCTCAACGCTGAAAGCATAACCATCGTCGTGTCGGTCGCACTGTTGCTGGGGATGGCAAAGACCGGTGTGCATGGCGCCGGCATGTTGTCTGTGCCCTTGCTGGCCATTGCCTTTGGAGGGAAGGCCTCCAGCGGAATTATGTTGCCCATGCTGCTGATCGCTGACATCCTGGGCGTCTGGTACTACCACCGTCATGCATCTTTTAAGCATCTGCGTATTTTATTTCCCTGGGCAGCTTTAGGCGTCATCGCAGGAAGCTGGACGGGAAGTTATATCCCTGAGGAAATATTCAAGGATACCATGGCCTTCATTATTCTGACGAGTCTGGTTGTTATGGTTTGGCTGGAACTGGGCGGAAAAGACAAGATCCCGGACACTATTTATTTCGGAGCGATCGCCGGATTTCTAGGTGGCTTCACGTCAATGATCGGCAACCTGGCCGGTACCGTAATGGTTGTATATTTTTTGAGCATGCGGCTGCCTAAGAATAATTTCATCGGCACGGTTGCATGGTTCTTCCTCGTCGTCAACTGGTTTAAGGTACCTTTTCACGTCTGGGTTTGGCACACCATCAACACGGACTCCTGGCTGATGGCATTGTCATTAACACCGGCGATTGTCCTCGGCGCTTATGCTGGGATTTTGCTTGTAAAGAAAATGACTGACCAGTTTTACCGTTGGTTCATCGTTGGGATGACAGCGGTAGCAGCGGTTGTTATGGTCTTAAAATAATAGCAGGTTTAGCCTGGTATGCAGCACTACTTTTTCATGTTTACTAGTGTAGGGAATTTATTTATCTAGGTATGAAGTAACTTCGATAAAAAACTTACAACTCCCTCAACTACAGCTTTGGGTGACTCTACCTGAGGATAGTGTCCGATGTCACTCAAGTGAATGACATCCGCCCCGGGTATTAATTCTTCATAACGTTTAGCAAGATGGAGTCCGGAAACCGGATCAAGATTACCGTTGATGAGACGCATAGGAATGGAAGTCTCCTGCATGGCCTTCACCCAACGGTCACGATGTAATTTTCTGTCAGCCATGTAATGAAGCAACTTGTGACTAATGGTTTCGCCCTGATGGTAAGTAATCAAGGTCCAAAATTCTGCCAGTTCTTGTTCGGAAGGCTGGGACTGAGGCCCGAATAATTCGCTGAAACTCTTTTTGAATCGCCGACGATTTACAAGCTTCACAACCAAAAATCCGAATGGACCGTGCAGCAACTTCTGGATCCGTCGGGGTTTGTGGGTCTCCGGAAAAAGTCCGCCATTGAGAAAGACGATGGATTGAATCGCGAATGGCCTTTGCCGTAACTCCGATTGCCGTGTTAAAAGTTCTTGTGCAACGGAGACCGCATAATCATGCGCAATAATATGGACTTGTTTAATCTCTAAGTGCTTCAACAGATTCTCTACAATGTCAGCCTGGTCAGGGATTGAGTAAGGATAGTCTTTGGGCTTGTCCGAGAAACCGAAACCCAGAAAATCCGGAGCAATGATCCTGAACTTTTGCTGAAAGGCGGGAATGATTTTAACAAAATCCCAGGATGCCGTCGGATAACCATGGAGGAGCAGCAAGGGTACGCCACTTCCTTTATCCACATAAAAAATGGAATATCCTTTATAATTGAATTGCTTGCCGAGGGATTTCCATTCTTCTAAAGTCATGAATTCTTAGTGTTCGTTGTAGTCCATTGTGCCCTTTGTGACCATACTATTCCTCAATTTAAAAAGAAATAAGGGGGCACCAAGAGCACTAAGAAGGCACGACGAATCACAACG
>JAYWDP010000197.1:0-2158 GCA_043779775.1 Cyclobacteriaceae bacterium | reverse complement strand
AAGAGAACATTAAAACCATTGCCGAGAAAAATCAGAACATCGAGCTGAGCCGGGAGGTCATCAGACAGTCGCAAATTCTTAATTGGCTGCTCACAGCTGTTATATTGCTCACCAGTGTGCTGGGGGTTGTAATCTACCGCAATTATAGTAAAATCAAGGCTGTAAATGATGCTTTAGCCATTGCCAAGCAGATCATCGAAGATCAAAATCGCCTGCTGGACCAGCAGGTAAAGGAGAAGACCAAGGAACTTGTTGATACTAATGAATCGCTTACCAAAGTCAACGATGAACTGGATAACTTTATCTACAAGACCTCTCACGACATCCGTGGCCCTCTGGCCAGCCTCAAAGGCATGGTAAACCTGGCGATCATGGATGTGAAAGATGACAAGGCGCTGGGCTACCTGAATAAGCTGGATCTCACCGCAGAGAAGCTCAACATGATCCTTACCCGGCTGCTAATCGTAAACCGCATCAACCACGCGGAGCTGAAGCCAGAAGTCATTCACTTTGAACCTATCATCCAGGAGATATTGCTGCTGGAAATGAAAAAGGGCGTGCCTGCTAAAATCAAAATTGACTATGAGGTTGACTCCGACATTCAATTGGTCTCCGACAAGGAAATGGTCCGCCTTGTGCTCGAAAACCTCATCGACAATGCCGTCAAGTTTTACAACGAGTCGCAGCGTATTGAGTCTTTTGTGAGAATCTCAATTCAGACGGAAAAAGGGACAGTGACCGCCAGGATCCTTGACAATGGAGTAGGGATCGCTCAAATGGCCCGAGAGAAGATTTTTCGGATGTTCGTACGCGCCTCGGAACGCTCCGAAACCGGAGGCATCGGTTTATATCTCGCCAAGCTCGCCAGCGAAAAACTTGGCGGCGAGATCAACCTGGTTTCCACGGATGAAAAATACACCGAGTTTATCGTGAAGTTCCCCAGGGATTTATACGTTATCATCGAAAAACGTAAGCATGAAAAGAGAAAACAAGACGAGGAAAGAATGCGAGTGGAGGTTAAACAAAATTTAGTTTAACCAGACTTTAACGTTTCCCCATCAGTATTATCGATTCCAAAAAAAAGTTTCCGTGAGGTAATGTTTTCGTCAGGTTTTCATGATTGCATTTAATAATAATAAATGCTATGCCTGGTACGCTATACTCTTTTTTGTGTCAGGTAATTTTTGGAACGTCGCCCGTCAGAACTGAATCGGGGCCATAGTATTAAATCATCGCAAACTTTACGAGATTTGGCGTTTATCAGTAAGAAAGAGCTACATATTTGAATTTTGAGCATGTCAGAAAAGAAAGAAATCAAGCGCTATACCGTCACTTCCGCACTGCCGTACGCTAACGGGCCCAAGCACATCGGTCATCTCGCCGGGGCCTATATTCCGGCCGATGTATATGTAAGGTTTTTGCGTCTTTTGCAGAAAAATGTGATTTTCGTTTGTGGAAGTGATGAACATGGCACCGCCATACCCAATCAGGCCCTAAAAGAAAATACGACCCCTCAGGCTATCATCGACAAATATCATGGCCAGATGCGTGACTGTTTTAAGGCGCTGGGCATCTCCTTCGATGTATATCACCGTACCAGCGATACCCTTCATCACAAAACTGCCCAGGAGTTTTTCCTCACCCTTCATAACAAGGGTCTGCTTACAGAGGAGACTTCTGACCAGTATTTTGATCCTGAAGCCAATGTATTTCTCGCCGACCGGTATATCATTGGCACCTGTCCACGTTGTGGCAACCCCAATGCCTTCGGTGACCAGTGTGAGAAATGCGGCTCTACGCTTAGTCCCAGTG
Organism: Cyclobacteriaceae bacterium; assembly: GCA_043779775.1. GTDB lineage: Bacteria > Bacteroidota > Bacteroidia > Cytophagales > Cyclobacteriaceae > ELB16-189. Next base: position 346 of record JAYWDP010000197.1, on the reverse strand, counting down.
AACTCATTAACCCGCGCTCAACGCTGTCGGGGAAGGCGCCGATTCTGAAGGCAACCAAACATTGGTACCTGCCCTTGCAAGACTACGAACCATGGCTGCGTAAATGGATATTGAAATCACATGCACACGATTGGAAAGTAAATGTGTATGGTCAATGCAAGTCGTGGATCGATGCGGGCCTGCAGCCACGTGCCATGACCCGCGATCTCGATTGGGGAATTCAGGTGCCGCTGAGGGGAGCGGAAGGGAAAGTGCTTTATGTTTGGTTTGATGCACCCATCGGCTACATCTCAGCCACACGCGCCCTTTTCCAGGAAATGAGCGAGGGTAAAAAGGAATACGCTAC
>JAYWDP010000196.1:0-16775 GCA_043779775.1 Cyclobacteriaceae bacterium | reverse complement strand
CAGCATTAATAATTTCCTGGAAGTAGTTAACCGATTCAATCGGATTGCCATAGTATATCTGAAAACCCCCTACATCAAGGATAATCAGAGTGTCAAACATTTTGAAAATATCTGATGAAGGTTGATGGATGACCACAAAAATCATTTTCCCGCGCAAGGCCAATTCTTTCAAAAGGTCCATGATATTTTCTGAATCACGGGAAGAGAGTCCTGACGTGGGTTCGTCCACAAAAAGTACCGTTGGTTCACGCAACAATTCCAACCCGATATTCAGTCGTTTCCTTTGTCCGCCGCTTATTGTCTTCTCCAAGGGAGATCCCACTTTTAAGTCTCTGATTTCGGAAAGTCCCAGACTCAGCAATACTTTTTCGACCCTTTCGGCAATCTGTTTTTTGTTATTGTGCCCAAAGCACAACTTCGCTGCGAAGTAAAGATTTTCAAATACCGTAAGGTCTTCCATGAGCAAGTCATCCTGAGGAATGAACCCTACAATTCCCTCTACCTTCTCCGGATGGGCATGAATGTCAATGCCATTGATCAGCACACGTCCGCTGGAGGGTCTCTCCGCTCCATTCATGACGTTGAGTAACGTAGATTTTCCAGAACCACTCGCCCCCATCAATCCAATCAATTTTCCTCCCTTTTCCGCAATCGTTATATTCTGGAGGCCCGCCCTTCCACTTTTAAAATGGTAGAAGATATGCTCCGCCACAAAACTTATTTCACTCTCCGACTCATCAAACAAAAATTTGCCAACAATATCACTGTAATAGATCGGCTCAATTTTACTTCCACGAATAGTGGAGCCGGTGGGAAATACATCTACCTTCCTGCTCTTGAGTGGCTGGCTGTTGAGATAAAGGGACGTGATTCCCAGGTATTTGATAAAATAAGTCTCAATATCCGCCAGCCTGAGCACGGCAATGAGCCCGGTAAGATTTTTTGAGATGACTCGGGGCCCTGAATGATTGATCTCCCCGGAGCCTTCATCTACAATAAGAATGTTTTTAAGATTAAGATCTTCACTGTCCTGTCCGATCACAAAGGCACGCATGGCCTGCAGGTCTTTCAGGGGAATCTTCAGGGCCTCTCCAATATAAAAAATCAGGTTCCCCTGCCGTTCGGAGATGTGGCCATCGGCAAAAACCAATTCGATGATCTTCACTACCAGCACCGCCTTTTGCTGCATGGTAAGCGCCTGGTTCACCTTCTTGGAAATTTGCATGATTTGTGCCCAGTCATCTACAAACTGCAGCGTTTCTTCATCCACATTCCCTAATCCCCGGGCATCTAATTTTTGGTTGGCCCTGACAAACTCATCGAAAAGGTTTAGAAAATAGCGAATTGCCTCCTGATTGAGGTGAATTGACAAAAACTCCTTGATATTCGTCCGCTCATCGTCCGTAATCCGCTCCTTAGCCACAATGGCAAAGAGCTGGATAATGGCTTTCAATAATTCTTCACTCATGTACGTTCACAATTCTCGCTTAAAATAGATAAAAATGTGCTGTTAGACTTACAAGATGGAATATCTTTCTTTTGAACGCTTAATGAATCGGCCGATCTTCCATTTTTCACTGAATTATTATTTCTTTGTTGCACCCAACTAAACACCTTATGAAAAAAATACTCTTTCTCCTGGCACTGCAGATTGTTAATTTTAGCCTGCATTCTCAAAACTCAATCCTTTGGGAAATATCCGGAAACGGGCTTTCCACTCCTTCCTACATCATGGGAACGTTGAAGTTTATTGGAGAAAAAGAATTCTTCCTCCCCAATGAAGCAATCACCAAAATGAGTATCTGCAAGCTCTTCGCCATTGAAGATCAGGTGGATCACAAGGCACAAACCCAGTTGAACAAGGCCGTACATTTCCCCGCTGGCAAGTCCCTGAAAAGCGAACTTTCCAAAGCGGATTATGAGAAGGTCACTTCGTTTTTTGCATCTGAATTCAAAATCTCACCGAAGAAATTTGAAAAAGAATTTGCGCGCCTGATCCCGTTGGCTCTTTCTATCAATATGACCCGTATGTCGCTTGGGGAAGCAGTTAAATTTTATGACATCCAGCTTTTGGAAATTGCGAAAAGGGATAAATTAGAAACCTTTAGCCTTGAACCGATTGAGCGTGAGTCTCAGGCCATTCAGGCATTCCCAATGCCAGACCAGGAGGCCGCTCTTTTACATAGCGTAAGCAATTTTGAAAAACAAAAATCTGAATATAAAAAACTGGAAGAAGCGTATTTGCGTGGAGACCTTGACAAGGTTTTTGAATATTCACTTCACCCGACAGAAAATAACCCCGCCTTCATCGAGGAGTTTTATACCAAAAGAAATCTGGAGTGGTTTCCGAAAATTGAAAAGATGATGGCAAGCAAACCATCGTTTATAGCCGTTGGGGTGTCTCACCTTGAAGGTGAAAAAGGGCTATTAAACCTCCTGAAGCAAAAAGGTTATACCCTCACTCCCATTCCCATAATTCGCTAATCAACCGATACGACGTGTCACCAGGTCGGTAAGGATCAAAAGGCCTTCACGTAAATATTCGTCTTTCAGCTTTGAAAGATCATCGGCAGACAATCCCTCTTTGGATGAAAGTTTGGTGTCCAGACTTTCATTGGCAGCCTTTTTCTTCTCAGCCTCTTCCATCTCCTTTTTCCGCTTTGTCTCATTGAGGGAAACGACTGTTTCATTCAGGTTCTTCTTCAGCTCATCAATCTCGCCGACATACCTTTTCAACATAGAATCAAACTTCAATCGATCCTTATAGTTTTTTGTAAGGCCTACCACCAACTTGTCTGTAATGTCGGTTGTCTTCTGAAAATCCGATTTCCTTATTTCATCCCAGGGAAGTGCACTGGGGCTCGCGCTCTCACCGTATTGTTCAGGTTTTAATGCAGAAGGTAGTTGAATGTCAGGTGTTACACCTTTGTGCTGGGTACTGCTGCCTGTGACCCGGTAAAACTTTTGAAAAGTTAGCTTAAGCTCCCCTACTTTATCAGCGTTATTTATATAACGATCCAGGTCAACGACCGTCTGAACGGTGCCTTTGCCGTAGGTCGATTCACCTACAATCACACCCCGATGATAATCCTGTATGGCACCTGCAAAAATTTCTGAGGCAGAAGCACTAAACCGATTGGTCAGCACAACCAGCGGACCATTGTAGGCTATTTTCCCCTTATCATCATCCTCACCAACCTCAATCCGGTCTAATGAATTCTTCACCTGAACTACAGGGCCCTCTTTGATAAATAGTCCTGTCAAATCAATAGCCTCGGTCAGAGCACCTCCCCCATTATTTCTTAAATCCATTACCATACCATCAATGCCTTCCACCAGAAATTCCTGAATGAGCCGCTTAACGTCCCGGGTAGTACTGCGGTAATTCGAGTCGCCTTTCTGATAAGCTTCAAAATCCATATAAAAAGTTGGCAGGGTTATTACCCCCAATTTCAGATTACGACCATCTATCGAATAATTGATTATCTTCTTTTTAGCTGCTTGATCCTCAAGTTTTACTTTATCTCTTGTAAATGTAAGTACTATGGGAGGTCCATTGACACCGGTTTGCGCAGGGAGAACTTGCAGCCGGACTTGTGTGCCTTTGGGGCCCTTGATCAACTTCACTACTTCATCAATTCGCCAACCTACAACATCCACCATCTCCCCGTCGTTGCCCTGGCCTACCGATGTAATTAGATCATTGGGATGGAGCATCTTCGATTTCTCCGCAGGCCCGCCCGGCAATATTTCCACCACTTTAGTATAATCATTCTCTGTCTGCAACCTGGCACCGATCCCTTCCAATGAAAGCGTCATGCTTTGCTTAAAAAGTTCGGTCGCTTTTGGTGAAAGGTAATTCGTATGAGGATCGTAAACCTCAGTGATACAATTCATGTATATGCTGAAAACATCTTCACTGTTCAGTTGATCGAATGACCTTAGCAACCGCTCATAACGCTTCTTCAGAATATCCGTAATCTCCTCCTGCTTTTTTCCCGTCAACTTCAGACTCAGGGATTGGCTTTTTATTATTTTATGCCAGATTTCATTTAATTCATCAATATTTTTTGCCCACGGAGCTTTGTCCCTGTCGGTCTCATAAAACTCATCAAGGGTGTAATCAAAATTCTGCCCGACAAGGTTAGTCACCACATCTTGCAATCTTTCGCGATACCGGACCTGAAAAACTCTGTAAATTTCAAATGCCGGCATTACATTCTCTGTCCGTGTCATATCATCCAGTCTGAAGCGATACTTCTCGAATGACTGCTTATCAGAAGCCAGCAGGTATATTTTGCTATTGTCCAGTTCTTTGAAATAGTTGTCAAGCACCTTGGAGGAAATCGAATCATCAAATTTAATTTTTCGATAGTGATTGCGTTCTAGTAACTCGGTGATTACCCGCGCTTCTTTACCAAAGACCGGCGTGGGCTTTAGTTGAAGCGTATCACCAGGACTTGCAAAACCTCCTATGCTGACGAACAAAAGGATTAAGATCCAACCTGCATTCTTATTCATGTGCTAATATTGTCTATTTAAAGGATATGACTGCCATGTCGATAAACAGAGAAGCCCGTCAGACTACTGTACTATTGGGCGTGAAATCTGGCTCATTTCATCAACATTCAGTTATTAATTCTAAGTTTAAACGCAAAGCAACTCAAATAGATGCTTACGAAGAGGCTACCTTGTCAACATCAAATTCTTCCAGAAATTTCTGAGCTTGCTCCACGGTGGGAAATTCATAGAAACGTTTGCCCGAAAGAACAGAATGGATTTCTATCTTAACAAGGTCAATATTTTTAGTATTTCTTCGGGTGGTTTGGCGTAAGTCCTGATAATCTTCCGTCTCTCTCTTTGAAATAACAAATGCAGTTGCCCGAATGCTCTTACAGTAAGCACATTTATAATTCTTAATTAGTTCCTTGGGAGATTCGTCTTCATACCGTTGAGAGATTTCCTCATTCACTACCCGCATGGTAAAGAAACCGCAATTATTACAGCGCAACGCCGTGAGGTGTCCATCGTACTTTTCAATTTTAATCTCCGAAGTCCTTTCATCAATCCAAACATCATAGTCAATGGAAAAAATACTTTCTTCAGCCTGTCTTCCCAGATCCAGGTGCACATCTTCTTCTTCTTCGCTTAATATTCTCATTTTATGCCCTGTTGAGGAAACGCGAGGCATATACCGCCACTTCTTAAGCTTTGAATTCAACTTTGTGGGATAATAATATTCCAAAATAAGCTTGGAAACATACCCTATCAATGTACCACCGGCAATCCCAAAGAAAAGTCTGACAAAAAACCAAACTCCAATCGTATTCAAAACCTTTTCACCCGACCCGTACAGATTGATTAATAAGGCTATCGCAATAGCTGCGCAGAAGAATGACCTCTTGTACCACTTTATTTCGTTCTCAGTGATAAAATCATATTTTACCTTGTAATCTTTGATTAGGGCAACCCGAAAATTATGGATCAAGTAAAGGATGAGGCCCAGGGTGGTAAACAGAATACCCCCTACAATCATGGTATTATACCATATTTCGAGAAATGTAGTTTGATCACCCATGGCTAAAAAATGTAGAGATGTGACTTGAAATTAAACCACACAAAACTAAGGATAAAAAGTGATTGAATGGCGGAAAAGACCTATTTCAAATGCCTAAAATGGAATTCAGATCGGCTGGAGAATATCCTATTGACTTAATCGTCTTATTGTCAGATTTCCGGTAAACCAACCACAAATCCCTTTCCCGGTGATAATAGCATTCCGTCCCGTCCTTTTTACGATAGAATTCAACGGTAGCATTTGCTTCCTCTTCAGATTTACAGGCTTTACTCATATTGGATCGCTGTACTTCATCAAATAAGGCTTTGAACTTTTCACCTAAACCGAACTCCAGAATGGCCCCGGACAAAACGTATTGGATGTCGCACAACGCATCCGCTATCGCCGTTAAATCATGATCTTTTATAGCCTCATCCAGTTCCTTGAGTTCTTCAGCTATTAAATCCACCCGAAGGCGGCATCGCTTTTCATCCGGAATCGCCGGAGTTAATAAAATCGGATGCTTAAAAGTCCGATGGAATTCAGCTACAAGATCAAGAGACTCAGGTTGCTTCATATATTTTGGATAACAGATTAATGAACAAGAAAAGCAATCGCTTTATACCATCCAAAATTCACAGTAAAATTTCCGGCATCAGGAGATTATCTTACAATTTAGGGTCAACTCTATATATTTGCGATCTGTATACATACATTCAATGAAGAAAAATTTTGTCGAAGAATTACAGTGGAGGGGCATGATTCACGATGTCATGCCCGGTACAGAGGAGCAATTACAAAAGGAAATAACGGCAGGCTATATTGGCTTTGACCCTACGGCCGATTCGTTGCATATCGGGAACCTGGTCCAGATCATGACCCTAGTTCATTTCCAGGGCTGCGGCCATAAGCCTTTTGCACTGGTCGGTGGTGCTACCGGCATGGTGGGTGACCCTTCCGGAAAATCAGCCGAACGCAATTTACTTTCAGAAGAGATCCTGCGACACAACCAATCTTGTGTAAAGAATCAATTGGAAAAGTTTCTTGACTTCTCTGGAGGGCCCACTGGAGCAGAGATGGTCAATAATTATGACTGGTTCAAAGATTATCGTTTCCTTGATTTCATCCGGGATGTTGGCAAGCATATCACCGTCAATTATATGATGTCGAAAGACTCCGTGCAAAGCCGACTGGAGTCCGGGTTATCATTTACCGAGTTCACTTATCAGCTGGTCCAGGGGTATGACTTTTATTGGCTCTATAAAAATAAGAATTGCAAACTTCAGATGGGGGGCTCAGATCAGTGGGGCAACATTGTCACAGGCACCGAGTTGATTCGCAGAAAAGGCGACGGCGAAGCCTTTGCACTAACCACACCCTTGATAAAAAAGGCCGATGGAACAAAATTTGGCAAGACTGAGCAAGGCAACGTATGGCTGGACCCAAAGAAAACTTCCCCCTACCGCTTCTATCAATATTGGATCAATACTTCTGATGAAGATGCGGCCACATTCATCAGGATATTTACGGTATTGGCCAAAGAAGAAATAGATGCACTCATTTCAGAGCATCAAAAAACTCCTCACCAGCGATCGCTGCAACAGGAATTGGGCAAACAGATCATGCTGAGGGTCCATTCCGAAGCAGACTTTGCTGCAGCCCTCAAAGCCTCTCAGATTCTGTTTGGAAATTCTGTAACCGATGATCTCAAGGGCCTGGACGAGGCAACCCTGCTGGAGATTTTTGAAGGCGTGCCCCAGGCGGTAATATCAAAGTCTACTTACCAATCTGCAGCCTCGGTCACCGACCTGCTCTCGGAGTTAACGAAATCCATTATTTTCCCCTCCAAGGGTGAAGCCCGAAAGATGATTCAGGGAGGTGGCGTAAGTATCAACAAAATCAAAATTGAGGACTCACAGATGAAGCCCGCATTTCAACTATTGCACCATCGCTACCTACTGGCTCAAAAAGGAAAAAAGAATTACTACCTCATTATCGTGGAATAAAACATGACCTGGAGCTATGTGTTGCAAAGCACCCGATACCGATGGGCCATCGGGTTTTGTCTGGCGATGATCCTGATGATGGTTTTCTACATGCCAACCTTCTACCAGGAAATCATACAGCCAAAAGCAGGAGCGATTATTGATGACCCCGTTCTGAACGCTATGCCCCCAGTTAACTGGTCGGTAGCTATTTTTATAATCTTATATATATCATTTATCCATACGGCCTATGCTTCGATCAGGAATCCCAATGCAATAATTATCGGGCTTACCACTTATTGTGCTGTTAACCTTATCCGAATGGGTACCATGTATTCATTAATTTTGGAGCCTCCTCCCGGAATGATTCTATTGATAGATCCTATTGCGGCCTTTCTGGTTTATCCTGATAGCGGATTTGCCAAAGACCTCTTCTTCTCTGGTCATGTTAGTTCTATGATGGCTATGGTATTGGTGGAGACCAACCGGAACGTCAAATATCTGAAGATTATTGGCACAGTTGCTGTAGGGGTATTCCTGGCCTGGCAGCACGTTCATTATACCCTGGATCTTGTCGTAGCACCGTTTGTTACATATGGGGTTTTCGTCGTGATCCAAAAGGTCATGGAACGGCCCCGGGAGTCCATTAAGCCAACTAAATGCGGTTAACCCCGTTTAGACCTTAAATGGTAAGATTTAATGTTAACAATTCAATAAATTTCGAGTAATTTGCGGGTTATTAGTGTAAAACCAAAAACGGGTTATTAGAGTAATAAACCAAAAAAAGGACCATGTACGAGCAGGTAAAGAATGGAAAAGCATATAAAGTGAATGGGAGCTATCCGTATTTTAAATTGGAATCTAAATTGACTGAGGAGCAAATTAAGTTCTTTGATACCTACGGATTTATACATTTCAAGAACTTCGTTGATAAATCGTTGATAGATGAAATGTTGCGGGAGTCAGAAAGAATTCAAAAGGAATGGATAGCAGAAGACAGGAAATTTGCGAATGGTGTACCCATTAAATACGGTACAGACATAACCGGCGAGCGTATTGTTCAGCGGTTTGCTTTTTTAAATCAGTTCAGTGAAGTGTTCCAAAACTTCCTGAAAGAGCCCCGATTGAAAGCACTTTTCGAATTCATTGGCGCCTCTGATTCCCGGATCGGAGAAAACGAAAAAGATGGCCTTGTTTTTAATCATTATGTAAACTCCTCCGAAAGCAATTACAGTCAATTGGGATGGCATACCGATGCTTTGCGCGATATTTTCTATGGCAATAAAATAATGCCCATGCTCAACGTAGGATTGCACATGGACTATTCTTCCACCGACAATGGCGGATTAAGGATTCTACCCGGCACCCATAACAAAGGCATTCGTACGTTACTATTTAAAAAGCTATACTTTCTCAACCACAAACCTGACAAAAGAGAAGTGGGATTAAATGTAGAGCCAGGTGACCTTACCGTGCATGATGGGCGCTTGTGGCATCGCGTAGCACAATCTCCTCACGTAGGTGAGAAAAGCCGCAGACGGGTAATGTACGTTCCCATCATCACTGGAAAATTCCAACCCCGGACAGAAGAAAGCAAGCCTATGTTTCATCACCGGCTCATGTCGTTGACCAACAAGTAATATGGCGTTTGCCCTGATCACAGGGGCCAGTGGAGGAATCGGTTGGGCCCTTGCCAGAGAGCTGGCTTCCCGCAAACATGATGTGCTTCTCATCGCCCGCTCCGAGAGTAACCTTATTTCCCACTGTCACGAACTGCATGAAAAATTCGGCATCACCGCTGAGTACCTCTCCCTTGATCTTTCTATAGCCGATTCGGCACTAACCGTAAGAGATTGGCTCCTAGAAAAGGATTATGGAATAGATATCCTCATCAACAATGCCGGCTTCGGATCGTGGGGAAATATCAAGAATATTGAACGTGAAGAACTGAATCAGATGATGAGGCTTAACATGCTGACATTGGCTGACTTATGCAAAGTTCTATTACCTCTTCTTGAGGGGCATCCCAAGTCATTCATCCTCAACGTTTCCAGTACTGCATCTTATCAGGCTGTTCCTACACTGGCTACCTACGCTGCCACCAAAGCCTTTGTTCTTTTCTTCAGCAGAGGCCTGCGATGGGATTTAAAAGAGACCACCGTATCTGTATCCTGCTTGAGTCCTGGTTCTACTTCCACAGGCTTCATGGACAGAGCTCACATGAGTAATGACCTGAAAGATAAAGCTGAAAAATTCAATATGACCCCCGAAGAAGTTGCCAGGATTGGAATCCGCGGCATGTTCGCAGGGAAAGCTGAAATTATACCGGGACTGATCAATAAAGTGAGTGTTGCACTGGTGGAACTGATGCCGAAGTCTTTACCGGAAAGAATCGCGGGGAATCTATACAAGACAAAAAAAATTAACTAATACCGGAATTACTTTGTCTTAAGAATAAAGACGATCCTTCCTTTGGATCGCTCCGGCACCCGGCCTCCCGATGTGCGTATCAATGAGTTTTTCCTGATTTCATTTTTCAAAATCTGTTCTGCCTTCGGGCTCAGGCTCCTTTCAACCGTTTTGATACCAATGATGTCCCCGCTTTCATCGCACTCAATTTCAAAAATTACTTTACCATTTTCGTTGTCCGGAAGTTCAGGAATCTTTGGCTGATCGGCCCAGGCCCAACCCGACATCTGCAGGTCCATTCCATTACCTCCGCCCCCGCCTCCTGGCGTGCCATAGAGGGCCTTAGCATCCAGTTTACCTTCGGGGTTGCCCTGATCTCCAGTTTTCTTTGAAGAATCTCCCTGGCTTCCCGGATCACCTTTTTTTGAACCCTCGGTAGGGTTCACTTCCTTCTTTTCATCTTTCTTATACTCTACAACAACTTTTTCCTTAGGGTTTGAATCCTTCAGTTTATTTTTTACAACATCCGGTTTCACTTCCATTTTCGATTCCTTAATCGCTACATCGCTTTCCAACTTGGAGTCCACCTTTTCCCGTGCATTATCCGGTACCTCCTCCTTGACTTCTTCTTTTAAATCAGACTTAACCTCTTCAGGCTGGGATTCTGAAGACTGTTCCTGAATTTCTTCTTTCTGCTGATCTGATGGGTCACCGACAGGCGTTATCGGTTGTATATCACCGCTGCCCTGATCGTCGAGGCCAAAATTTAATTCAATGCCAAATTCAGGAAGTGGTGGATTGGGAGCGCGCCAGGCGACCAGAAAAAAAAGAAGAAGAAATACGCCTGCATGAATTCCCAGGGAGGTGAGAATTCCAATTCTGCGGTTCTTGTTCTCTTGCTCGTTCATTTACTTCGGTTTTGTTGCGATCGTAACGCGGGCTTCTAACGACGTTGCAATCCCCGCTACATAAACCAGTTCCTCCGTAGGCACGCTGCGGTCAATATGAAGCACCACCACACCTTTTGGTGAAAGTATGGATCGTTTGAGTTCGGCTTCCAATGTATTACGTGTTACTTTCTTATCATTCACAAAATACTGGAGATCCTTCGTGACAGTTACGGATACCTTCTGAACCTCGATGGTGCTTGCTTTACTCGTCGGAAGATTTACCGGTAAACCGGAAGGAGTAACAAACGAGGACGTCAACATAAAAAAAATCAACAACAGAAATATCAGATCGGTCATGGAGGCCATGTTGAAAGCCGCATCTACTTTGTTGCGAGTCTGTAAATTCATGGCTACCGGGGTTCCTGTAAAAGATCAATAAATTCAATCGATGAATACTCCATCTTATGAACCACCTTGGAAACCCGTGTCACGAGATAATTGTAACCAAGATAAGCGATAATCCCAACGATGAGTCCGGCGACTGTCGTGATCATGGCCGTATAGATACCGTCGGCCAATAGTTTGGGGCCCACAGAACCTTCTTCCTGCGCGATGGCGATAAAAGCAGACACCATGCCAATAACGGTTCCCAGGAATCCCAGCATGGGCGCAGAACCCGAAACCGTTGCCAGTATGGAAAGGTTTTTCTCAAGTTTAAAGAGTTCGAGCTTGGCTACATTTTCAATAGATGCTTCAATGGTCTTTAACGGACTCCCGATGCGCGCTACCCCCTTTTCAATCATGCGGGCTATGGGACTATCAAATTGAGTGCAGAGCAATTTAGCGCCGTTAATATCCCCGCGAAGCACCAACTCCTTGATCTTACCCATGAATGCTTCGGGACTTTGGTTGGCTCTGTTGATAGTCAGAATTCGCTCAACAAAAATATAGATGGCGAAAAAGGAACTCAGCAATATCGGAATCATCATCCAACCGCCTTTTACCGCTAGATCAATGACGGACAGCGACTGGTCAGATGCCTGGGTCGCCTGGGTTACTATTTGTTCAAACAGCATAGTTTAAAAAATATTACGGTCGATAAAAATCAAAAGTCAGACCAAAAGTTAAATAGATGCCTTTCGGACTAATACCTCATCACCCATACGCCGCCACCATAATCCGCCTTCACAGCGTCTGCATTGGCCTGGGCCAAGGCATAGGTGTCATGATCTGCGATGGCAAGCCTGTAAAATTGCTTTTCTCCAAAAGGAAGGATAATCTTCGTGTTGATGCCTTTTATGCTAAGTTTCTTTGCGAAGTCCATCAGCAAATCATCGTCGATATCGCTGGTTACTACGACGTAATAACGTTTGGTTCTGCCGCTTAGTGTTTCAATAGTGCCAAATACAGGCTTGGCATTTGCCAACTCCTCCTGCTTTCTCCTTTCTTCATCTTCTTTTTGCTTGGCCAACTTTGCTTCTTCCTCCTGCTTCTTCTTCAATGCAGCGTCTTTTACCAATTGCTCCTGCTTCGCTTTCTCAGCAGCTGCTTTAGGCTTGTAAACAAAATTGTAGATAAGATAGCCTGCTATCAGTAATACAAGAATTATAACCACTCCCAGGATGATAGGAGCCTTGGATTTAGGTTCTTCCTCCATCGAATCTGAATAAGACTCTGAAGAACTTTTTGGAGCCTCACTTTCCGTTGACGAATAGGTATATCCTTCCGTGGATGTAGTTTCCTGTGCCGGGGCAGGCTCGGCAGGCTGGTCCAGGGGCTTATATTCAATATCCGGCAAACCGAAGTTGTCTTCCGAACTGTCGGGCTTGTCGTTTACGTTATCTCCATTTGAGTCCTTGCTGGCCATTGTCTGAGGGTTTAGTGTTTGTCAAATGCGATACAAAATTAACGTAAAAATAATAATATATACTACTGGTAACTATGGCTAAAAGCTCCAGTTTACGCCACCCAATGCCTGAAAACCCCTGACCGGATAGCTCTGATACAGCGGATAATTATTGGAAAGCATATTATTGAATTGTATAAATGCTGAAAACTCTTTTGATATAAAATAACGCATCTTAAGATTTACATCAAACGCAGGGTCAAGTGTGATCACTGAAAGACCTTGGTCTACAGCTTTCATACCACCTTGCGAAATAATGCCTGCTTCAATAAATATTTTATCGTAAAAGTTGTACCGCGTATTAAAATTTACTTTATACGTTGGACGGTGGAATGCCTCCTGAAGATCATTTGTATTGTACGAAAAATAATCTCCGCGTAACGTCAGACGGAATGTTTCGGCTTGTGAATAGCTGATCTCTGCAAAGGGATTAACCCTTTTTGTATCTCCGTCGTAAACGATATTAAACTTATTGCTCAATGCTGAGTTTTCGATATTGAGATAGTAGTAATAATTTTTCAGCGCAGCAACCGATATACCGACGCCAAAGGCCGCCTTGCTGCCTATTTTGCCTTTCATTCCCCCCTGGAATTCAAGCGCCCGGTTCGTATGACTAATCGAAATATTTGAATTTATCCAAATATTTTCCGCCGACAAAGTGTGAAGATTGACCTTATCCATATCACCGGTGACCAATCCATATATTTCGACAGCAGAACCCAACAGGTACTGTGCTTTGATATGAGGGTACAGGTGCAGATCCTTTGAGCCCTTGTACTGATCATTCTGAATGGCTATGTTTAACCCCGCCGTGATCAATAGTTTTTCAATGGGGATGAACTGGTATGAAGGTCTGATTCTAAGCAATTGACGGGAGGGCGTGCTTATCAGCGAGTCGCTCCGGTTAATAAGAAAATAATCAGCATTCAATAGAAACTTACTGGCTTCATCGATTTTATATTCACTGTTGAATAAAAGGGAAACCTCCCCTTCCGTGGCCTTGTAATGATCTTGCAGGTAACTATAGCCCGCTTTGAATGAGTAATTAAAATCACCCCTCCGTGTATTCTCAACGCCGGCATTCATACTAACCATGGAATAAGTCTGTCTGATTTTATCACGGTTGGTTTCAGGTATGGGGAGGTATCCGTAAAAATAAGTTCCGCGGTTATCATAGTTGGCACTGCCGCTGACGGTAATATCCCGACCCATACTTTTTCCGAAAAGCTGAAGCTCAGTCGTTGTGCTTGCCGAATTTTTTCCATCGACCGGTCCGGATCCAAAACTGCGTGTGTAAAGATGGGCTCCTAAGAATTTGTTTTTATCACGCTTGGTGGTGATGGCTCCCTCACCGAAGATGGATGCATAATTTCCGAAACCAATGCTCACGTAGTTTCCAAACATTCTGGATAACCCTTCCTGTTGCAACTTCAATGGACGGACATTAGCCTTGTAATCAGGTGTGGTAAATTTAAAGTTTTTGAATTCGTAAGAAATGTCCGGCTTGATGGGTTCATAGGGCCTCGGCGGCACTTTACTGAAATTGCGACTTGCCTTAGGCAGAAATATCTGTCGGTCTTTTACAATTTCAAATTCAACATCCTTTATCTCGCCCTCCTTTACCTTCTCCCATTGCTCCTGGGCTAAGATTTCGTTTGAATACCCAAGCATCAACAAAGCGATGCCTCCAAAAATAATTCCTGTTTTTAAATATCGTCTTTCAGTCCCCATTCAATTTCCGGTTGTATCACTCTTTTCCAATACCTTCTTCTTCTCCTCTTGCTCGATCGTCTTTAATTTTTCCTTCGCAGCATTTCGAATAGATTGCTTGGGGAAGTTTTCAATTAATGATTTTAAAGTTCCCTTTGCCTGAAACGTATCTCCCATCGAAAGGAAATTGTCAGCCAACAGCAAATAGGATTTTCCCACCCAATCATCATATGATGCGAAGTCGCTGTTTAGCGCCAGCAAGGTTTCATAGCACTGTTTGTTTTCGCGTGTGAGGTAAAATATTTCTCCCAATGAGTATTTTGCCTCGGCCCCATATTCATCCCGGGCCGTATTAAGTGTTGTGATGAATTCATCCTTGGCAGTTTCGTAATCACCTTTGGCCATCGCGCTTTTTCCAAGATAGAGCGAAGCTTTGTTCTGCGCACTTGCATTGATACTTCCCTGTTCAAGGATTTTCTTTGCATAGGTATCGGCGGAGTCATACTGGGCCAATAAATAATAGGCCTCCATTAAGCCATTCCATGACGTGTACTGCTCTTTCTTATTTGAGGCCGTGGTACTCAGTTTCTGAAAAGCCGGAACCGCTTTTTCGTAATGGCCTTGTTTAAACTCCAGTTCTCCTATGCGAGCCATTACCTTGTTTACCATCGCAAAGCTCATGTCATCTGAAATCTGCTGAAGCAATTCAAGGGCTTTCACATAATCATTGAGCCGGAAATAGGATTCTCCCTCGTAGTACTTGGCCTCAGAAATTTTGGGGCTCTCCGGATAGCTGACGACAAACCGCGAGAAATTGTCAATTGCCTTTGTGTAGTTCTGGATGAAATACAAATTTTTAGCACTTTCAAATTCAACCACCTCAATACCTTTCGCATCGGGATTAGCAAGCTTGAATTGTGCCAGATAGCCATCAAATTCAGATGAACGATTGGCCAGGTTCAACGATTCTTGCAGGGGCACGAGCAAATCCTGAACCACTGGATGCGCCGGAAATTTTTCCAGGACCGTGATGTAATCATTCGCAGTCTGGTCAAACTTTTTAAGATTGTAATAGGAAGCGGCCCTCCGTGTATAGGCATAGGGAAGCAACCGGGAAGATTTTGAGGAATTGATGAGGTTCGAATACAAATTGACCGCTCTAGCGTAATTGCTCTGTTCAAAATCAAGTTGGGCACGCTGAAACAACGCATCGTCAGCATAACGGGAGGACGTGTTCTTGTACACCGATTCAAATTCTTTTGCCGCCTCACTGTATTTATTCTGGATGGCCAGAATAATTCCCGACTGCAAATTAGCGTAATCACCATCGGATGAATTTAATTGAACCGCCTTTCTATAAAATGATAGTGCCTCCGCGTATGATTTGGAGACGTAATAACAATCTGCCAGCCTGATCACGCCGTCTGCATAATTTGGATCTGAAGCAGAAGACCTGTTAACGAAATCCTTAAAATTCAGAAGTGCTTTATCATATTGCTGAAGATTGTAATGGGCATAACCCAATCCATAACGAATATCCGCTACCATCTCAGGCTTCGAGGAAGATTGTCCCAGGGCCCGGTCATACGGAGGAATTGCTTGTTCAAATCTCCTGCCAATCGAATAGGATTCTCCACACCAATAACTGGCTTCCACCAAATATTCAGGGTCAATTGGATATTCCAGGGACTTTTCAAAATATTGTACGGCCTGCGCATAGTCCTCCTTATTGAAAAGTTCCGTAGCCTTCAGATAGGTTGCTTTCTGATAAGCTTTGTCAACGACCGGAGAGCGTTTGGTAAGGGATTCAACATATTCTATTGCCTTGTTGTAGTTGTTGGCGTTTACGTAGGCTTGGGATAACAGCTCCTTAATTTCCTGTACGTGGACAGATTGAGGAAAGCTTTTGAGGAAAAACTCAAATTCTGCAATGGC
This sequence comes from Cyclobacteriaceae bacterium, assembly GCA_043779775.1. Lineage (GTDB taxonomy): Bacteria > Bacteroidota > Bacteroidia > Cytophagales > Cyclobacteriaceae > ELB16-189. The sequence goes on along the minus strand of JAYWDP010000196.1, from coordinate 383 downwards.
AATATCTGGCTTACCCAGGTCGTAGTTAATCTTGGCAGATTGAAACAAGCTCTCCTCGGCGAGGCGCAGATCCTTTTTAAATGTTTTACTTATTCCAAACGCAGTTAACGCAAGAGGCTTTTCTTGTCTTTTGAGATATAGAGAACCTAAATAGTAAGAAGCATACACACCTACCGAGTCTGCATCCGACGCTGCTCCCTTCAGATAGTTAAAGGCTTGTTCATCACTTCCAAAAACGTACGCGGAGTATCCTGCGCGGTAGAGGACTCCCCGGCTTGCATCTTTCTCATGGCTGTCCAGATACCCGATATACAGCGGCAATGCTTTCTTGAAGTCAGCCTTTCTGAACCAGGCTTCAGCTGCGAGCAAGGAAATTTCATCAG
>JAYWDP010000195.1:0-2168 GCA_043779775.1 Cyclobacteriaceae bacterium | reverse complement strand
GTGTATTACGGCGAAAAAAATTTAACGAAAATAGCTGAATACTGCGTGGGCGATGTTGTGGCCGTGGCACAGGTTTTTCTTAAACTAAAAGGCCTGGACCTGATCGCAGAAGGAAATATCGTTCATTCTTAAATCAGATTTATACCCCTTACAACTTATGGCAGGCTAAAATGAGGATTAAAACGTCCTTAATTATTTAAAAAATATGGTGCGCGGAAAATATTCAGCAGCATCGCAATGAAAAAAATTATTATGTCAAAAAAGAAATTTAAAGAAAGAAAACAAAAGAAACAGAAAGAGGAGGTCAAGTCCCTGCGCAAAACCGTACTCTCGTTTTTCGACGAAAGCCCAGGGCAGTCATTTGATTTCAAACAACTGGCGCGTCAGATTGGCCGTAAAGACAAAGACCTTAACAAGGAATTATTCAGGCTACTCGACGAGTTGGAAGATGATGGAAAAATCCGCAGGCTTGCAGACGGAAGCTATGGTTCCACCCGCAAGGTAGAAACGTTAGAAGGCGTAGTAGATCATGTAAACCCCAAGTTTGCTTACATCAATACGGGTGCTGAAAATGATATTTATGTCCGCACCCGCGATCTGGGCACCGCCCTCCATGGCGATACAGTAAAAGTCTTACTGATTAGCCAACGTCCGGGAGCTAAACCGGAAGGCCGAGTGGAGGAAATTGTCAAGCGCAACAGGACCCGTTTTGTGGGCAGACTTGAAATGTCCCCCAACCGCTTTGCTTTTGTTGTGCCGGACTTCAAAAAAATATATCAAGATTTTTTTATCTACCAGGAAAGCGTGGGGCACGCAAAAAATAATGACAAGGTACTTTTTGAAGTTACCCGCTGGGGTGATGGAGATAAAAGCCCCGAGGCAAAAGTAATTGAGATTTTGGGTAAGACCGGTGAGAACGAAGCGGAGATCCACTCCATCATGGCTGAATTTGATCTACCCTTCCGGTTCCCGGAAAATGTGCTGCGTGAATCGGAAAAAATTGAAGAGACAATTTCCAAAGATGAAATCAAAAAGCGCTGGGATTTCAGGGATGTGATGACGTTTACAATCGATCCGGAAGATGCCAAGGATTTTGACGACGCAATTTCATTCCGCAAACTGGAAAATGATTTGATTGAAATCGGTGTTCACATTGCGGATGTTACCCATTATGTAAGGACCGGTACACTATTGGATGAAGATGCCTTTGACCGGGCCACTTCGGTGTACCTCGTGGACCGAACCGTACCCATGTTGCCGGAGCGGCTATCGAATGTGCTGTGCTCTCTTCGACCGGATGAAACCAAGCTGACTTTTGCTGCCGTGTTTCAAATGGACAGCAAAGGCAAGGTTCACAAAGAATGGTTTGGTCGGACGGTCATCCATTCAGACCATCGCTTCTCGTATGAACAAGCCCAGGAGGTGCTGGAGTCGGGTAAGGGAAAATTTGCCCAGGAGTTGAAACTTCTAAATGATTTGGCCCACAAACTTCGCAAGGAGCGGTTTGAGAAAGGGGCGGTTAACTTCGAAACAACGGAAGTTAAATTCAAGCTGGACGCAAAAGGGAAACCCCTCGCGGTAGTTCCAAAAGTCCGGAAAGACGCACATAAACTTATTGAAGAATTCATGTTGCTGGCCAACAAGGCGGTGGCAACTTATATTTTTAAACTTAAGAAGGGCGGAGATAAAAACACATTCGTTTACCGCACCCATGATTTTCCAAATCCTGACAAGGTGAGCGACTTCGCGGAGTTCGCGAAACAATTTGGCCATAAACTTATCACAGACGAAAATGCCGTTTCGCGTTCCCTCAATAAGCTAATGGATGAAATCGAGGGCAAACCAGAACAAAATGTATTGCAGTCATTGGCAGTACGCGCTATGGCCAAGGCGAAATACACTACGGAACCTAAAGGGCATTTTGGACTTGCCTTTGATCATTACACTCATTTTACTTCACCCATCCGGCGCTATCCCGACATGATGGTCCATCGGTTGTTGCAGCATTATCTGGACGATGGGAAGTCTGTCAGCAAGAATGATTACGAAGCTAAATGCATTCACTCTTCTGAGAGGGAGAAACGGGCGGCTGATGCGGAGCGGGCATCCATTAAATACAAACAGGTTGAGTTCATGAGCCTGGCGGAAGATAAATTGTATGCTGGGAT
>JAYWDP010000194.1:0-6476 GCA_043779775.1 Cyclobacteriaceae bacterium | reverse complement strand
CTTTGTAGATCAAAGCCTTTACTCCGGATGCCTTCAACATTAAAAGTTCTCATTGTCGATCCTGATTATCCGCGAGATTCCCATTTATACGGTGATGTTTTTGTCCACACGCGGCTTAAGGCCTATCCCGAATCCTGGGAAATTAGTGTGATCGGGTACAATTCGATGCTGAAGGAACCGTGTGAGTATACATGGGATGGCATGTCTGTTTATTTATCACCTGTGCTCAGCGAAATAGAGAGGCAGATAAGAGATGCCCAACCCGATATTATAGCCGTTCACTTTATTCAGCATGATTTGATGAGTACATTGCTGGAACAGAATAAACCGTTATTGATTTTTCTTCACGGATTTGAGTCGACCAGCTGGAGAAGAAGACTTTTCAATTATTCTTCTCCCGGAGACCTCCCTTACCTGTTGAAATACATCAGGGGAAACCGTCATCAGTTAAAGGAGTTGAAAAAATTTGTGACGGTGGCCAACCAGCGACAGGAAATCCATTTCGTATTCGTATCCGAGTGGCTTCAAACAGCCTGCGAGGAGGATTTGAACATCAAAATCTCCAATAAACATATTATTCCGAATTCAATTGACACAGAACGATTTCATTTTAGCCCGAAATCTCCCGAGCAGAGAAAAAAAATTCTGACCATTCGGTCGTTTGATGCGCGCAATTATGCCAATGATATCCTGGTTGGTGCGATTCTGAGGCTTAGCAGGAAAGACTATTTCAACGAGCTTTCATTTTCAATTTATGGAGAAGGCTATTTGTTTGATAAGCTCACAGGGGAAATAAAACATTTTAAAAATGTTACGCTGCACAATCATTTTGTCCCTAACGAATCTATACCGGCCATCCATCGAGAGCACGGGATTTTCTTTTGCTTTTCCCGACTCGACAGTCAGGGTGTATCCATGTGCGAAGCCATGAGCAGCGGGTTAGTAACGGTAACCAGTAGGGCAGCGGCCATTCCGGAATTCGTGAAAGATGGTGAGTCAGGCTTCCTGACACAAAACATAACAGAAATCATCGGATGCATGGACAAACTGTATCAATCTCCGGATATTTTTGCAAGAATTAGTGAACAAGGAAGCAGGGCCATAATGGAAAAATGCAGTTTATCCAGGATCATTCCGCGGGAAGTAAATCTGATACGTCAACTCGCCAACCGTTAAGCATGTCTGCAGAACTGAAGCGTTTATTAAAATTTTCAGTGGGCAGTTGGATTACGTTTATTTTTTCTTTTATCGCCTCACCCATCACTACGTTCCTGCTTGTTCCGGAGGAATTTGGAAAATTCGCTTCGTTCATTCTTTTTCAAACATTGGCAGTCTTCCTTATCAGTCTGGGAATGGACCAAGTGTTTATGCGATTTTATCACCAGTCAGAAAACAAGATCCAGTTATTGTTAAAATGTTTTTTTGCGGAAGTGGCCTCTTTCGTCTTGCTCATAATCATTCTTCTACTGTTTAGCCGGTACCTCAATTATTTTGTCACGGGGCTGAATGCGCCAGATGATGCCCTGGTGGTGGAGGGGTCCATCCTCTGTCTCTTGTTGTCGCTGTCCAACCTGGGTCTTGGATACATCAGGATGGAGAATAGGGCCACCCGTTTTTCCGTTATTCAAATTGGGAACAGTCTTGTCAATTATGCCGCCTTTTTCCTCATTCTAATTTTTTTTGAAAGAACCTACAAGGCATTTATTTACGCTTCCCTGGTAAGTGCGGGATTTCAGTTGATTTTTATTTATTTTTTTCCTGTACGGATTGTATTCAAGGAATGGATAAGTTTTTTCAAACAACGCTGGATCATGAAGGAAAATCTCAAATTCGGATTTCCATTCGTGTTGGCCTTTTTTGTTGAATATATCTTCAGTAATTCAGACCGCTATTTTCTAAGGTTCTTCGGTGATTTTCGCTCCTTGGGTATTTACAGCCTGGGTTTGCGATTCAGCTCTGCATTCAATGTCGTGCAGACCGGGTTTCATATGTACTGGACTCCCTTTTCATATGACCGCTATCAATCAAATCCAGAGGACAAGAAATTTTATCCAAAAGTTTTTGACCTATTGAACTGGGGACTCCTCACCTTGATACTGTTGGCTCACAGTTTCCGTGAATTGATAACCTACATCATTGCTCCGCAATATCATAGCGTCATTAATTTCTTTCCCTTTTTACTTTTTACTCCCTACCTGTATTCCCTGACTGAAATCACGCAGGTTGGCATTAACTTCTCTTTAAGGACAAGGCTTTTCTTTTGGATCAATTGCATTACCCTGGCGGTTAATGTCATTGGCGGCTATTGGCTCATTCATAACTTTGGACAGATGGGTGCCGCATTGAACGTCGCCATTACCTCCTTCACCCTTTTTGGTCTAAAGAGTTTTTATGGTAATAAATATTACGACATCATGCTGAACTGGAAAAAATTTGGTCTCTCGTTTCTTTCCGTCTTCTTATTTTTGACGACTGACCTATTCATATTGATGGAACTTAAGACTCGATTGTTTTTTTTGCTGCTGAACCTGATTTTCATTTCTTCCTTGTACCTTGGGAGCATCCGTTACTTGTGGTTACTGGTGAATGGCATGGCGAATGCGCGGAAAGTCCAAACCCCCTGATGCATGCAGTGTACTCATTGTATTCTTGATTCAACCGATGACTCCTACATTTCATTCGATGCCCTTGGTATTTGTAATTATTGCAGAAATTACGCTGCCTCAGAAAGTAAATACGTTATCAGGGGAGCTGCCGGAAAGGAAAATCTGGAAATGTTCGTTCATAAAATAAAGAAATCCGGTCGGGGGAAACCTTATGACAGTATCCTGGGACTAAGTGGAGGTGTAGACAGTTCCTATCTGGCCCTGAAGGCCTCTCAATTGGGTCTTCGGCCTTTGGCGGTTCACTTTGACAACGGCTGGAACTCTGAACTGGCGGTAAAAAATATCGAGAACATTGTAAAGAAACTCAATATTGACCTGCATACGTTTGTGGTAGATTGGGAAGAATTCAGAAATCTGCAGCTTGCATTTCTTAAGGCATCCGTGGTTGACATTGAAATGGTAACAGATCATGCAATCATAGCCACCCTCTATAAGTTGGCAATCAAGCTCAACATCAAATTCATCCTGAGCGGGACAAATTATGTTACTGAGGCGATTTTACCATTGCATTGGATCCATAAAAAGGCAGACTATATTCATGTGCGGGCCTTACAAAAAAAATATGTAGGGACTCCGTTTCGCACGTATCCCCTGTTTGATCTCAGGACCCGCGTCCTGGCAGACCTTAAAAAAATACAGTCGGTGTCCATCCTGAATTATATGGACTATAACAAACAGTCCGCCAAAGAGGAACTCAAGCATCAATTGGGCTGGCGGGATTATGGCGGTAAACATTATGAATCCGTATTTACCAGGTTCTATCAGGGCTATATACTTCCAATAAAATTTGGAATCGATAAACGGAAAGCGCATTTGTCAAACCTGATCTGTTCAGGCCAGATAACCCGCGATCAAGCCCTGGAGGAACTTGCTCAACCGATTTACGTGAATACACTTTTCCGTACGGACTACGACTTTGTCATCAAAAAACTGGGGCTGACGGCAGAAGAGTTTGCCGCAATCATGAAACAACCCGTGCACTCTCACTTTGACTTTCCTGTTGAAAGGGAAATCTACAGCAGGTTCCCTGCCCTTAAAATAGCGCGCCCCGGTTGGCAATGGTTTAAATCCAATCTGCTTCATCGATGATAACAGTGCTTGATTACGGTTTGGGAAATTTCGGCTCTGTACAGAACATGTTAAAGATTGCCGGCTTTGCCTGTCGCCTAACCGGGAAGAAAGAAGATATCCAGGCCGCTGAGAAAATTATTCTGCCTGGCATTAGTGCATTTGATTCCGCCATGCAGCGATTGAAAGAAAGTAAGCTTAGCGATATCATCATCGAAAAAGCCAGGTTGGGCACACCGATCCTGGGAATTTGCCTGGGGGCCCAGTTGCTGACGCACCGAAGTGAAGAGGGTATCTTGCCTGGGTTGGGGTTATTGTCGGCAGAGTGCAAAAAGTTTGATGCCCATGCCATTCCTTCGATTGTGTACTGGCTTCTGAGAATATTGTGGCGGCCCAATTCTATCCGGCCCAAAAGTTATTTTCATTGGGAGTTGAGAAAGTAGTACTGGGTGCTGCTGCTTTTGAAACGCCAGGGATCGTCACAGAGATCTCAAAAAATTACGGTTCTCAAAGTGCAGTCGTTTGCGTTGACGTGAAGAATAATTTTTTCAGGGGTAAGAGAGTCTATAGCCGGAATGTGCATTCTTTTACCCATGAACATCCATTGGACTTCGCCAGAAAAATGCAAGCCCTTGGCGCCGGGGAAATCATTCTCCAGTCAGTAGTCCGTGATGGCACGGGTACGGGGTATGATCTTCCGCTAATACGGATGATTGCGGAGAAGGTAGACGTTCCGGTAATCGCACTGGGTGGAGCAGGAAAATTTGATGACTTTATATTGGCTGTGACCGAGGGGAAGGCGTCTGCCGTTGCGGCTGGAAGCCTGTTTGTTTTCCAGGGCCCTCATCGCGCTGTTTTGATCAGCTACCCTGAGCCAGGATTCCTTCAAAACTTAGTCAATTAACATAAGGATTTTTTTAATTTGGATTACCAACTCGTTGATTGGGCTGGCAAACTTGCATGGTTTTGACCCTCAAAGAAATCTAACGTCAGAATATCTGGATTCTTATTGAATATATTGCTTGTACCAGAGTTGAAAACTAATCAAAGACCAAATAGTCTTCCGGTGGTTTACCTTTCCCTCGAAATGCTCTTGCATTAATTTTCTTACAAAGACCACATCAAACAATCCGTGCTGTGACAGGGAAGCGGGGGAGAGAAGTTCCTGACATAATGGCTTCAATTCATTTCGCAGCCATCGTGAAAGGGGGATTCCAAACCCTTTTTTTGACCGATCAATAATGGCGTCGGGCAGTTTGTTTCGCATGAGACTTTTCAGAATCACTTTACCATTAAACCCTTTTATTTTGTATTGGACGGGCAACTGATTAATAAAACTTACAACCCTGTGATCAAGAAAGGGCGACCTTACTTCCAGGGAAGCGAGCATGCTGGCCCGATCCACTTTTACGAGGATGTCGTCAAGCAGGTAAGTCTTGTAATAGGTGAAGAGGAGTTGATTGAAAGCATCTTCTGATTGAACCTCTCCTAGATAGCGGTCAATACAACCCAGGCCAATGCCATTTGAAATGCCGGCGTGTGCCTCACAGGAAAGTAATTTATGTTTTTCCTGCGGACTGAAACTGCCCAACCACAAGGAATGTGCATAACGAGCATCCTGCTCAAATCCTTGTAAAAACTGATGGACCTTGAAATCAAGGCTCATGTTCTTGTCATTCACTGGCAGGAGGTTACTTATTTTTTGAAAAAGCCGGATGAGGCTTTTTGGAATTTTTGAAAAGACAGGTAGCAAATGATTTGAAAAGAAAGTCGGATAGCCGGCCAGCAGTTCATCACTGCCGTCGCCACCCAATGCCACAGTCACCTGTCGGCGTGTAAACTTCGAAAGCAAATAGGTCGGCAGATAAGATGGATCCGCCAACGGTTCATCCATATTTTTTGAAACTTCAGGAAGCAGGTCAATGAGGTGGTTCGGACTGAAAAATTCTGTATGATGCTCTGTTCCGATATGATCGGCTACTTGCCTGGCAAACGAAGACTCATCAAAGGATTTGTCCTCAAATCCGATCGAAAATGTTTGTACGGGTTTTTCTGAATTCTTTTGAGCATAATAGGCAATGGTTGAACTGTCAAGGCCACCGCTCAGAAATATTCCCAAAGGAACATCGGAAATGAGCCTGTCACTTACGGCAGCCTCCAGCAATCTGCCCAACTGCTCCCGGGCGTCCTCAAAGGAAAGATTGATTGGGTTGAACTGAATGCTCCAGTATCTTTCTTTCACGGCAACCCGATGGTCTTTGAAGATCAGGTACGTCCCCGGCTCGACTTTATAAATATTTTCAAAGAGGGTTGAAGGGGTGGGCACATAATCGAAAGTAAGGTATTCATTGAGTGCGTTGAGGTTAACTGACTTTTTCACGAGTGGATGCTGGAGGATGGCTTTGAGTTCGGAACCAAACACCAATGTGTTCCCCGCCACCACATAGTAAAGTGGTTTTTTCCCCATCCGGTCCCGCGCCAAAAACAATTCCTTGCTTCGAAAATCATAAATGACAAACGCAAACATACCATTGATTTTCTCAAACATTTTGATGCTGTGCGTTTGATATAGCCTCAGGAGAACTTCCGTGTCAGAGCTCGTTTCAAAACGGAACCCATGCGTATTCTCCAACTCTGATCGAAGTTGTTTGAAGTTGTATATCTCACCATTAAACACGATGGCGGCAGTGCGATCAGCAGTAAAGAGGGGTTGATGAGATGCTGCGCTCAGGTCGATGATGC
>JAYWDP010000193.1:0-2173 GCA_043779775.1 Cyclobacteriaceae bacterium | reverse complement strand
GGCGGTCGGCGACCGTAAGGGCCAGGGTCACACCCATGAGCATCAGTCCAGCGTCAATTGAGTAGGCAGCGGTGATCCCAAAGAAGCCATAGATTAATCCTCCGATGGGGGGCCCGCCGATGGAAGCCATCTCCCACAGGGTGCTGTTCCATGAAACGGCATTTTGGAATAATTCACGCGGAACCAGTTGTGGCATAAAAGCAAACAAGGCCGGCGTAATAAATCCACGGGCAATGCCACTGATAAAAATGACGGAATAGATGGGAAAGACCCCTTGATGCAAAATGAAGGAGCCCATATCGACGGTAAAGAAAAGCAGGGCGACGGAACACAGCAACAATGTGGCCAGGGTAAGGATGATTATTTTTTTTCGCTGGACTACATCGGCCAGGTGGCCCGCGTACAAGGATACAACAATGGAAGGGAGTGCTTCTGCCAATCCAATGAGTCCGAGTGAGAGAGGGTCTTTAGTGATTTCATACACCTGCCATCCCACCACCACGGCCTGCATTTGTATGGCCAGCGTAACGCAGAAACGGGCACTGATGAATACCCTGAAATCCCGGATATTGAGCGCTGCGTACGGGTTGCTCATCGCGTCTTGGATGTTTTCAGTTTAAGCTAAAATTTTTTCTATGCCTTCGATGGCATTTTTTCTGCGCTCCTCGCGTGGTCCTGAAATCTGGATAGTAGGAATTTTTGATTCCGCAGCCTCTTTCTTGTAGATGTTCCAGAAATATTCCCGCTTGCCGGGATGTTCACGCTGCGGGTCTGCTTCCCACGGCACATCGATGTTGGTGAGAAGTAAAAGATCATAGTGTCTGGCGTTCATGGCGTTGAGTATTTCTGGTTCACAGCCTCCAAACTTTTCTTCACTCCACACTTTTATAACGATCAGGTTGGTATCACAAATCAGTAGGCGGTTGGCATTTTGCACCCATTCCTCTTCCATCCGCACCTGGCCATGGGCAATTTTTGTGAGGTCTGATTGTTCATAGGGACGGTTCAGTTTATTGAGAAACGCCCGTGCATATTCAGGTACCCATTCCGTCTTGAAATGGGAAGCAAGGAATAGTGCCAGGTCGGTTTTGCCGGTGCACTCGGGACCGATAATCGCTACTTTTTTGAGTGCGACCGATTCATTCGCAGAGGCTAACATGCAATAAATTGAAGCGGCAAGATACCAGAAATAGCGTCAATCTGAGTCGATTCGCGGTCACATCACCGACCTGGATTTTATTAAGCCACGATGACTCCTTATCTTTCACGCTAATTAATTTCTTTTGAAACGTAGAAAAGCATTACAACAAATCGGTTGGGGTCTATCCGGAGGCATCATACTACCCCCATTGCTTTCGGCCTGTGCCTCAAAAGACCCTAGTCCGCAGATAGCTTATAGTGGCACCGTGGCCGTTATTGGCGCAGGGGCTTCGGGTCTTTATGTGGCCGACATTCTCCACTCAAAAGGAATCAACGTAAAAATATTTGAGGCTCGCGACCAAATTGGTGGGCGCATCCGTTCCCTTCGCAATCAACGCGACAAAGCGAACCTGGCCATTCAACCCGTACCTGAGTACTACCCGGACATTCCTTTGTTAAGTTCTGATTTCCCTTTGGAATTGGGAGCTCAGACGATCATTGGCTCCGATTCGATTTTTGGAAAAATATTTCAAGCCTATGGTTTACCTACCTCTGAATTTCTTCCGGCGACGACCCACTTCGTGCTTGGTAACACAGCCAATAATGCAACCGGTTGGGGAAGTGATCCTGATTTTTTGGCAGCCAGCAATTTCAGGGCAAACCTAAAGAACAATGTGGGCAGCTCACAGACAGTTTTGCAGGCGGCTTCTGGTATTGGCTCCCGTGCCCAGGGCATGTTGAATGGTGAGATTGGAAACTTCTATGGAGGGGATAACAACGTAGCGGGCATAGGTGAATTGGCGGAGGAAGAAACCCTTCGCAAGACTGACGGGAAAATTATTGCATTGAAAGCGAATCCGATGCAGGACGCTATCATTTCCCGCTTCAGTGCTGTTCAGGACTTTGTTCAATTGAATACCCCTATCACTTCTGTCAATTATAGCGGAGAGGTTATTACCCTTACTGCGAAGGATGGCTCAACCTATGAGGCGAACAAAGTAGTAGTAACCGTTCCTGTCAGCATGTTGAAAAG
>JAYWDP010000192.1:0-6489 GCA_043779775.1 Cyclobacteriaceae bacterium | reverse complement strand
AAGGTTTTGAAGACTGGGCCAGCCATTCCCCTTCCACCGTCAAATCCTCAATGGGTTTCACAAGGAGACTATTTCCAGAAATTCACCCTCTATAAGGACACGCCCAGTATCGCATCCCCAAGTACATCACTTCTGTTGAATTCTTGAAATGCCAAATTGGAAGGAAGTACTTGAGGAGATTCAGGTTCTATTGCAAGCGAACAACGCCAATGCCCTGATGTGTCAAAGTCACAAAATTAAAAAAGCAGTCACATTTGTAATTGCCTGATTATCAAGTGGGAGCTGAGGGGTTCGAACCCCCGACCCTCTGCTTGTAAGGCAGATGCTCTGAACCAGCTGAGCTAAGCTCCCAATAGTATTCTATTCTACGAAACTCCCCAAATAAGCCCGGGAAGCTCTTTTCTCTTGCAATTTTTAGGACTGCAAAGGTAATTGAGAAAATGAATTGAGCAAAAACAATTGAATTGACTCATTTCGATTGAATTAGTGCTTCAATGATAGCTCCGAATTTAGTTCTCTTCATTTGATCCAGGGTTGATTTCCCCTTGCGATAGCCTAAATTTGTTAGGCTCCTAAAGAATGTCATGAGAAATATTTTTTTACTATTCATTCTTAGTGGTCCAATGCAATTTCATGTCTTGGGACAATTGAGTGCTGTCACGCAGGACCGCACTATAACTTCAGAAAAATTAAAAGTTAGATTTTTATCAGCCCCTGCGGCTGGCTGGGGAGCGCTTTTCACGGAATTTAAAAAAGATTTGTCGGATTCAGTTGTAAATGGCTGGCGGGAAGATGCTATTAAATTATATGGGGAGAAGGAATTTGAGCCTGCCCATAAGTTGATTGATGTTTGCCTTTATCTTTCCAACGCATTGCACCAGACCGACCTGAATGGCAAGTGCCTTCTGGTCAAAGCGGAGATCTATTATTTTCAGGAACAGTATCCCAAAGCCATCGACTTTGCCAGGAGGGCCGGGCTGACATTCGTCCAGTCCAATGATAAATTTGAGCTGGCACGAAGTAAAAACAGACTGGCGGTTTCCTATGCCGCCGATAAAAAAATTGATCAGGCACTCGCAGCTTTTGATGAAGCCATTGCACTAAAGAAACAACTTGTGGCGGAGGATGATGAGTATGCGGAAAGTCTTTATGGTTCTTATGAGGGGTATGCTGAGGTATTGTACCGGGAGGGCCATTACGATAAGGAAATTGAAATAAACAAGGAGGCTGTGCAGTTGGCCAAAAAACTTGAATGGACTGGCCGCGAGGCATACAGGCTCTATTCATTGGGGTGGACTTACGAACGTGCAAAAGAAAAGTACCCTGAAGCTATTCCCTATTTTGAGCATTCGAATCTGATTTATGGCACGATCGGGGATACTACTTTTCTTTTGTACAATTATAAGGAGTTGATAATTTCAAGGGAAGCGGTCGGGGATTCTGCCGCTGCCCTGACCGATGCGGATAAAGCCATAGCCCTGATGATTCCCAACAGTAAAAAAAATGACGCAAATGATTTCTTCAAAAAATTTATTAACCGTTACAAAGACCCTTATCATCAAAAGGGCCTCGCCCGGTTTTATGAAGCAAGGGAAAAACTTTTTGCCGCGAACCTTGATAGTGTAGTTATTATTAAGACCGAATTGGCTGAATTATATAAGACCAGGAAAGATTATGACAAATCCATACAGAAACATAATGAAATTTTAGCACTGCCTATTGAAGGATTAATGAGGGGCGATGCATATTGGAATGTAGCCCTCGTGTATAATGAGCAAGCGGACTACAAGAAGGAAGTTGAGAACTTCAAGGAGGCCATTAAATATTATTCCAAAAGCGAAAATAAGCACAATCAGATCGTACTGTTGAGTAATATCGGTATCACGTACCGGAATGTCGATGATTCAATCAATTCTTACAAAGCTCATCAGGAAGCTATTGATCTGATGATGAAATTTTCAGACCCAACCGATCCCTCCTATGCCTATGATAAGACTATCGAGACCTATACCTATTTCAAAAATTACAAAAGGAAAGTTGAATGCATGAAAATGAAATTTGACCTCTTTCAAACTTTAAACGACGATACGAAAAGTGGAGAGATGGCTAAACTCATTGGAAAGGAATATGAGGAAGCGCTCCATGATTTTGACAACGCGAATCAATATTACCTGCTTAGCATTGATAACTACACGAAAGCGGATGATCAGTCTAACATGGCATTCAATTATTGGAATCATGCCTATAATCAGGGGGAGAATAAAAAGGATTATAAGATATCATTGATCTCCTATAAAAAAGCGGAACGAATTTATTCCTATTTGAAAGATACCTCCAATTGGAAAACGATTCTGTGCAATATGGCCTTAACTTATCGCAACCTGGGTGATTCCACCAACGCATTCAAGACCAACCAACAGGCCATCGACCTGACTTTGAAAAATTCAGATCCTGAAAATCTTATTTATGCTTATACCAAGGCCATAGATACCTACGACCATTATAATAATTACAAAAGAAAGCGGGCGGCGCTGACAAAGAAATATGAAGTTTACACGAGGGTGCTTTCACAAAAACTTAACCAAGTAAAGACACTGAAAAATAACGACCTCAATACTTTACTAGAAGGCGACCAGGTTGCGTGCGGCCTCCAGGCCGTAGCGGTAGGGAAGGAATATGAAAAAGATCCGAAGGACATTAAAACAGCGAACCGGTACTTCCTGTTGGCAATTGAACATTATAAAAAAACTTCTGATAAATCAGGTCTGGCTACAGCCCATTGGAATAACGCCTATGACCTGGATATATATCAGAAAAAGAAAAAGGAAGGAATTGAAAGCTACAAAAAGGCCATTCCTTTGTATGCCGAATTGAAGGATACTACGAATTGGAAAACACTCTTGTGCAATGTCGCGATCATCTATCGGGATTTGCGCGATTCAATTAATTCATACAATTACCACCATCAGTCCATCGCACTCACTCTGAATAATTCTGATCCGGAGGAACTTTCCTATTGCTATAAAGTAACTGCTGAAAGCTATAATGAATTTAAAAACTTTGGCAAGCAGATGGATATTCTCAATAAACAATTGGCAATTTATGAGAAGCAAAAGAACCATCTCAAAATTGGTGAGGTTCTAAAAGCCATCGGTAAAGTATATGAAGATTCGTACAAGAATTATTCAATGGCCGATGCATATTATCGGAAATGTCTGGACCAATACAATCAAACGGATGACGTCAGCGCGAGGGCCAATGCGTATTGGAGTTATTCCTACAATAAAAAGGAAAAGCTAAATGATTATAAAGAGGCTATCAATGGTTTTGAATCTGCTTATGTCCTTTTTCTTCAGAGTAAGGATACCAGTAACGCGTCCGTCATGCGTTCAAACGTAGCACAGACCTATTGGTCCATGGAGGATTTTGAAAAAGCCATTCAAAACCACAAGGAGGCGATTGCGCTGGCCGCCAAGGGAAAAAATCAGGAAATGATTGCCAAATCCTGGAATGCCCTAGCTGATTTATATAAGAAAACAGATAATCCGGTCAAAAGTACAGAATCACTCGCCAATGCCATCAAGGCTCTGGAAGTTCTGAAAGATTCTACACAATTGGCTACCGCTTATGCAAGTATCGCCAGCAGCTATTCCAAATCGCAAGATTATGCTCAGTCATTTGAATTCTATAAAAAGGCGGCGGCCATTCGCAAAAATAAAAAAGATACAGTTTCCTGGGCTTCCGTTTTATATGATTGGGGAAATGCTTATTACAATAAAAGGGAATACCTGCCAGCGGAGGAGAAATACAAGGAGTCATTGAAATTGTACAGGAAGATCAAATCCAAGTCTGACGAAGTGTATTGCCTTATTTCCCTGGGTCTCATTGAGCAAACCGTTAACAACGACTATAAAAAAGCGGAGCCTTTTTATAGCGAGGCGCTCATGATTGCAAAGGCTATCAATAATGAACTCATCCTTGCCTATTGCTATAATCAGATGAAAGAGCTTTATCGAAACACGGGGCGAACGGCTCTGGCGGACGAGAACAGCTTGAAGGCGTTGGAGATGTATAAGAAGCTAAAGAACTGGCAAATGGTTGCCGGCTCCTTGTCTGGACTTGGTTATGACACCTACTACACATCAGGAGACCTGGCCAAAGCAATGGTTTACTACGATCAGGCACAGGTGATTGCCGATACCCTTTCTGATAAAACGGTTTTGGCAAGCATCTTTGAAGGAAGGGCTACCATCTATGAGGAGCGAGGTGAATTTACAAAGTCACTGGAGGCAATTGACAAGAGCTACGAATTGTATAAATCAGTTTACAATGAATGGGGGATAGCGGGCACGTACATTGACCGGGGAAATGTCTATAAGGCTATTTCAGAATATGAGACAGCCATGAAATTCCAAAACAAAGCGGATAGCATGTATCTGAAAATGGGCACTGAATATGCGCGTCTGGCGCCGCTGGCCAATATCGGAGGGAATTATTCGGCACAAGGCAATTATCCGAAAGGATTGGAATATTCTCTGAAGGCCTTTGAGATCATGAAGAAAGCAGGTGACATGAATGCCAATCTTTGTATTGTCAAAGGGAACATTGGCGATATTTATTATTACCTGAGTAATTATCAGGAATCGGATAAATGGCTAAAAGATGCTTTGCAGACTTCCAGAAAAGTGGGCGCCAAAAAACCAATGATAAGTATTCTGGGTGAATTGGGGCGGCTCAAAATTGATGAGAAAAAATATGATGAAGCGGAACTTTACCTGAATGAGGGGTTAAAAACGGCCAAAGAGACAGGCGTTACACTGGGGTACTTGAACAATCTGATTCTGCTTGGAAAACTGAAAATTCAGCAAAAGCAATATGACAAGGCGAAAGTGGCCCTGGATGAATCCTATAAAATCTGTACAACAATAAGAAAGGACGATAGCATGTGGGAGGCCCTCTATCTCCTCGGGTTGCTTCAGAAGAATACTGGAAATCTACCCCAGAGCAAGGAATACCTCAAGGAATCGGTAAAAGTGATTGAGAAAATCAGAAATAAAGTAGTGGGTGGGGAAGAGGCCCAAAAACTTTTTTCTTCAGATAAAAATATTCTCAATGTGTATGATGCTTTGGTGGAAGTGCTCCTGGCATTGGGGGAGACCGAAGAAGCCATGACGTATATCCAGAAAAACAATGAAGACAACCTTAAGGCTAAAATTAAAGGACTGGACGTAAAATTTGAGAATGAGGGCAAGAACAAGGCTGTTATCGCCGAACGCTCCATGAAAGCAAAACTCGATGGAATCGATGAGCAGATCCAAAAGGAGAAGATGGTAAATCTGGAAAAGCAAAACACCGAAAAATTAAAAAACCTGGAAGGCGTGAAGACCATCGCGGAATCGGAATATTTAAAATTTGTCAACCAACAAATTAATGTGCAACCGGAGTTGTCAAAATTTTTTAATAACAGCGTACAGCCCACACAGTTCCGGAAAATAAAAAGCAAGATTCCCAAGGATATGGCGTTGCTTTCTTATCTGGCAGGAGAAAACCAGTTGTATATTTTTGCGGCCACCTCCGATACCGTCGTAGCCAAAGTTGTTACCGTATCAAGAGCGCAACTTACCAAAGACATCAATGCCATGCTGAATATCATCCGCAACAACATGGGTAATTTTTCTTCAATCGATTTGAAAACAGAATTGACTGAGCGCAAAGAGATTGTAAATGGCATGAAGCAAACCGATGCGATGATTAAGCCATTTGAAGATGCCTACCATTACCTGATTGCACCCGTGAGCAAGGAAATCGCCGGCAAATCCCGCCTGGGGGTAATTCCCACAGGCGCTTTAAACTACATTCCTTTCCAAATGCTGGGCAAGACGCTGGAGAATGGAAAATTCAGTTTGATGATGAACCAGTTTGCCATCTTCTACGCTAACTCCACCGACATGCTGTTTCGAGACGAAAGTGAAACGAAAAAAAAATATAACATCCTTGCTTTTGGCAATCCCGATAAATCCTTGCCCTCCACTGAAATCGAAGTCAACGATATTAAACGCATGTATCCTTCTGCTTCTGTTTTTCTGCGGGAAGAAGCTACGGAAGACAAGGCAAAATATGCGAATGAAAGTTTCAATGTCATGCATTTTGCTACTCATGGCAACCTGGACTACGAAGATTTTAGCAAATCCTTTCTTACCATGGCGGGCAATCCTTCCAAGAGTGAAGACGGGAAGTTGACACTGGAGGAACTCTGGGGAATGGATGTTATGACTCACTTGAATATTGTCGTACTCTCGGCCTGTCAGACGGCAGTAACCAAAGGATCCAATGAAAGTTCTGCCGTCAGTCCGGCGAGTGGGTTCCTTCAAAACGGAGTGAAGTCGGTGGTCGCCACGTTGTGGAAGGTAGATGATGAAGCAACGTCCTTGCTGATCAGGAATTTTTATAATAACATAAAAACCATGGATGCGGTGGATGCATTGAGGT
>JAYWDP010000191.1:0-6493 GCA_043779775.1 Cyclobacteriaceae bacterium | reverse complement strand
ACGCTGCTGGAAAATGAATTGGGCGGGGCCCTGAGGGCCATTGAGTTTATTTACAAGGAGGCTGGGGTAAACAGACCACTGAAATTGTCCGACCATCGATCCGACAATCAAAATAAAATCGATTACCGGAATCAGATAAATAAATTGGCCAATGCGGTCAAAGAAATTATTACCTCGATCAGGTTTCCGGACCGGAAGGTCGAGCGGGAAACGGAGGGAAGGCCCGCCACGGAAGAAATAGCGAAGGCTGAAAAAATAACGAATGACCATTCCATCGCGGTGCTCCCGTTTGTGAACTTATCGCAGGATGCCTCCCAGGAATATTTTGCCGACGGAATCACGGAAAATATTCTCATTCAACTGGCCAGCCTTCGGAAATTGAGGGTTATTTCCAGGACCTCCATCATGCGCTATAAAAAGACCACGAAGTCAGCCCCTGAGATAGCGACTGAACTAAGTGTGAAGTATATTTTGGAAGGCAGCGCGCAAACACACGGGAATAAAGTACGAATTCAGGTTCAGCTCATTGATGCGGAAAAAGATGATCACTTGTGGTCAAAAGTATTTGTTGAGAGTTTGGATGATATTTTCACAATACAAAATAACGTTGCGGAAATCGTAGCCAAAGAACTCCTTTTGTCGCTGGCCCCGAAGGAAACCGAAAAGTTAAAAGTGGTTCCTACTAAAAACCTGGAAGCCTATGACTTGTTCCTGAAGGGTCGTCATGCTTTTAATCAGTGGGGAGTAGAGGGTTATCGCGCGGCGACAGAATATTTCAAGCAGGCCATTGCCAAAGATCCGGACTTGAAAGAGGCCTATTCCTATTTGGCAAGCTCCTATTCCGCCCGCATGTCATGGAATGGAGACCTTTCACCGCAGGAAGCTCAAAAAAATATTGAGACCTATTTGAAGGAAGCCTGGAAACGGGGACCCTCGGATAACGATTATCTCACCAAAGCATTTGTTGAATTTTTCGTCCATAAGAATTTTGATGCCGCGGAGAAGCTATTTCTGGAAGCCATCGAATTGAACACGAACAATGCCCTGGTGCTTTACACCTATAGTTATTTGCTTAACATGATGGGTCGTTTTGAAGAAGGACTTGAATGGATGAACAAAGCAAAAGAGATTGAGCCCTTGTCGGTGCCGTATTTCAATTATCAAACCATCAGCCTGCACCTTATGGGCCGGAATGAGGCAGCGTTGAATACCCTCCATGAAGGCTTGCGCCTGTATCCTTCCGTTTTGCGCTTTTATGATTTCATGGCCCGGATTTATTTGACCCTGGAGAGATGGGAGAGCGCAGAAGAAACGGTGCTCGCGGGGTTCAGGACTTCCACGGTACGACCTCCTTCCATGGTAGCCTTCCTGGCCATAGCTTCATCTTCATTGAATAAAAAAGATAAATGCAAGGAATTGCTGGAGGAACTGGAGCATAGAAGTGATAAGCATGAGCGGGAAGTCAATATTAATATCGTGTATGTTTACAATGCGCTGGGTGATTTAACGGCTGCCCGCCATTGGTTAGATAAAGCGAAACAAACCAATGATGTCGGTCTTATCTGGTGGCAAGTAGATCCGCTTTTTAAAAACCTCCGGGATCAATTGCAGGAAGGTGTACCATTGCAATCAGCAGATTTCCCCTCTGCAGAAAAACACATTGTTGCTTTGCTTGAGGCCGATATGCCAAAGTTGCCCTACCATAACCTTGCACATATTTATGATGTACTGGATGCAGCTTTGGTCATTGCAAAGTCTGAACAAGCAAGTGAGGATGAAATCAATTTGCTTCGGCTGGCGGCCCTCTTTCATGATGCGGGGTACATTTATTCCTCCAGCAACCACGAAGAACGGGGTGCGCAAATGGCCAGGGACATTCTGCCAAAGTATGGATTAACGAATGAACAGATTGCAACGATTGGTAATGTGATATTGGTAACACGCATTCCCCAATCACCCCGTACGAGGCTGGAGAAAATTATGTGTGATGCAGATCTTGACTATCTGGGACGTGATGACTTTTACAAAATCGGTGAACGGCTTTTGGAAGAAATGAAAATGGTGGGCGTGGTGGAGACCGAGAGAGAATGGAATATCATGCAGAAGACATTTCTGGAGTCGCATCGTTATCATACCGATTATAGTAAAAAAAGCCGGGAAGCTTTAAAGCGACAGCGTTTGGAAGAAATTATTTTGAAGTTGAAAAAATAGGTCCTGAGTTTGAATTGGGATAATACAGGTCACGAAGGTCACAACGAAATCACAAAGATCACGAGGTATTATATTTTTTGTGCCCTTTGTGTCTTCTTTGTGTTCGTTGTGACCTAATACTGTCACGAAGGCCAGGGCGTATCTTGCATACGTGCAAGCGTTTCATACTACTTTCCTCTTGAAAGCTTAAAAACCAAACATTTTTCCCTTTTGATGATGAAAGTTTTCTATATTTTCATCATGAATGATTTATCATGTTTGAATCAATCAACAGGATAACTTTAAGATTAAAAAAGTATTAGTACATGAAAGCAAAATCAATTAAAGGAAACTCTCCTTTAGAGATTAAAACGGCCTTGCAACTGATCATGACTGGGGTATTTAAACCAACCCTCGCCTTTGTATTTATATCCATCAAACAAGACATCGATGCGGTTTGCCATCTTCTTGATCAGGAGGGAATTAAAATATTTGGAGCTACCACTGGCGGTGAGTTTATTGACGGAGACATCGGCGCAGGAACCATCGCCATCCTCTTACTGGATATGGATCCTTCTCATTTCACGGTGTTGCTCGAAGATTACCAGGGCAAAGACCCCGAAGCAGTAGCGCAGGGGATGGCCAGACAGGCGAAAGTGAAATTTAAAAATCCATCCTTTATTCTCTCCTGCAGCATGGATGTGAAAGGCGAAACGGAACCTTTATTAGGTGAACCCATCATCAAGGCGATTGAATCGGTGACAGGAAAAGAAATCATAGTCTGGGGAGGAAGAGCGGGTGATGATCTTATATTTAATGAAACGGTTGTTTTTACCAACCATCAATCTATGAAAAGAGGAATCATCTTGCTCGCTTTGGATGGCGATAAGATTCTGGTGAAAGGCCAGGCCGCCTCCGGGCAGAAGCCGGTGGGTACAGAAAAAACCATTACGAAAGCAGTTGATAATTGGGTTCATGAGATTGATAACCAACCTGCAGCAGAAATGGTATTGAAGTATTTGGGCCTGCATTTAACACAAGAGGAGGCTGAAACTTACTATCCTAGCCAAAACGTTGTCTTCAGCGTCTCCAGGGATAAAGGGGAGCCGGTGTTACGAGGCGTGGGATTATTCAATTGGAAGAATAAATCAATCGCCATTCTTGGAAGCATTAAAGAAGGGGATAAAATCCGACTTACACTTCCGCCCGATTTTGAAATCATTGAAGAAGTGCATAGAAATGCTGAGAGGGTAAAGAAGGATGAAATGCCCGAAGCGGATGCTTTGCTCATGTTTTCCTGTATCGGCAGGCTTGGGCAATTTGGACCATTGATAGGTGATGAAATTGAAGGCGTCAGAAAGGTCTTCAACCTTCCTATGGCCGGCTTCTTCACCTATGGTGAATTTGGCAGGACCAACCATGGGGACAATGAATTTCATAGCAACACCTGCTGCTGGGTAACATTGAAAGAAAAGTAACTGAGGATGAATAAGCACCTTCAAGACCTATTTCAGATTATTCAGCAGAATGGAAGCCTGACAGCAGACCAGAAGGAAGCCGCATTAAAATCATTGAAAGATGCCGACAAAGAATTGGAGATCACCGCCTTCAAACTTGACCGGACGGAAAAAGTAAAACATACAACGGCGATTTTACTGGAAGAGACTATTGCCGAACTGGAGCAAAAGAGAAAATCGGTGGAAGCGCAAAAGCGTGACCTTGAAATTGAATCTTCGCTAGAGCGGGTAAGGACCGTGGCAATGGGCATGCACAAGCCGGATGATTTACTAAGTGTTTGCGAAATAGTGTTTACTGAACTACAGAAGTTAGGATTCGGGGAGCTTAGAAACGCCATGATTAACATTTTTGATGATGAAAAGACTTCATTTCTGAATTATGACTATTCAGACGGTGCCGGCAAGACCATCACCCACCATTTTTACGACAGTCATCCGGTCATTAAAAAGCAGGTTGAGCAGGTCAGAAGTTCATCAGAGGCTTTTTCAGAAACAGTATTTACCGGTAAGGATTTAAAAGACTGGAAGAAGTTCAGAAAAGAAAAAGGAGAACCGGATGATCTCAAAGTGGATAATGTCAAAGCACTTTACTATTATTTCTATTCCATCGGAGCCGGGGCAATTGGCATTTCAACTTATAGCTCAATCTCGGAAGAAAAAAGAAGCCTACTGAAACGTTTCAGGAATGTATTTGACTTTGCTTACAGGAGGTATTCTGATGTAACTCAAGCGGAAGCACAAGCACGGGAAGCACAAATAGAACTGGCATTGGAACGTGTGCGTGCAAGAACGATGGCGATGCAAAAGAGTGAGGAGCTTTCTGAAACTGCCCATGTGCTTTATCAACAGTTTAAGGAATTGGGTGAAGACCCCATACAGATCACCATCGGCATTATGCATGAAGCTGAAGGAGTAATTGAATTCAGGGTGACTGATTGGGGTGGCGGCGGATCACAAGTAAATAGTGCGTTCAATTTAAGCATCGAAGAGCCTACCTTATTGAAGAAAGTATTTGGAGCATGGAAGGAGCAAAAGAAATCTGAAGTGTTTGACCTTACGGGAAAGGAATTGCAGGGCTGGCTTGATTACCGGAACTCAAAGACGGGCATTACCGTACATAGCGCTGATACCAGTGGCCGCAGGGTTATCAGCGTAGCCTATTTTTCAAAAGGACATATTTCCATATCCAGCGCTGTGCCCAGACCAAAAGAAACCATTCAACTACTGGAACGCTTTGCTGGGGTATTTGACCTTACATATACCCGCTTTCTCGATTTGAAAAAAGCAGAAGCACAATCACGGGAAGTACAAATAGAACTGGCATTAGAGAGAGTGAGGAGCCGAACGATGGCTATGCAAAAAAGTGATGAGCTCAGCGAAGTCAGTCAGGTAATTAATGAACAATTGCAGCAGTTAAACTTTAAGAATTATATCGCAGGATTTCTTATGGATTATCAGGTTAGTGATGATTTTGAAGTTTGGAGATCCGACCCTTCCCAGTTATTGCTAAACAAAATACGGATCCCTTATTTTGATCATCCCCTTTTTAACCAACAAAAAGAAGCAAAAGCAAAAGGCCTTGATTTTATTGCTATCAGATTGACATTCGATGAAAAAAATAGATGGGTGGATCAGGCCTTACAATATTCCCCTGCGACTTCACGGGAAATGAAAGATTTTGTGTACAGCGGTGCAGGTTACGCAAGTTCTTGTGCGCTGATGAAAAACGTTGGACTGTTTATCGAAAATTATGAAGGCATTCCTTTTTCAGAATCAGAGAATTCAATACTCATTCGGTTTGGCAAAGTTTTTGAACAAACTTATACCCGCTTCCTCGATCTGCAAAAAGCCGAAGCCCAGGCAAGGGAAGCAAAGATTGAAAATGCCCTGGAAAAAGTTCGTTCAAGAACCATGGCCATGCAGCAGAGCGATGAACTGGCCGAAGCATCATATTTGTTGGAGAGGCAGGTAGCCGCTTTAGGCATCAAAACCTGGGGCTGTGCTTTCCACATTTTTAGAGAAAATGATTCTCTTGAATGGTTTAGTAACGCAGACGGAGTGATGCCCAGATTTGTTATTCCCCGGACGTATGTATGGCAGCGTTACTACGAAGCCTGCCAAAGAGGTGAAACACTTCATATAGAGGAACATGCAGGCGAAGCTTGTACTGCGCTTTACGAATACATGGCTGCAATGCCAATTGTGGGAGAAGCATTACAAAAGATGAAAGCTGCAGACATTCCCTTTCCAACTTACCAGGTAGATCATGCCGCTTCTTTTAAATACGGTTACCTGTTGTTTATTACGTTTGAGCAAGTGCCCGAAGCACACGATATTTTCAAACGCTTCGCCAAAGTTTTTGAACAGACCTATACCCGCTTCCTTGATTTACAAAAAGCAGAAGCGCAGGCCCGACAAGCTCAAATAGAATTGGGATTGGAAAGGTTGCGGGCACGGGCGATGGCCATGAAGAAATCAGACGAATTGGCTGAAGTAATTTCAGACGTTTTCAACGAACTGACAAAACTTGATTTCTCACTGACCCGCACAATGCTTTGGCTATTTGATGAAGAATCTTACTCTTGCGAGGTTTGGATGGCCAATTCTGAAACTGATAAAGCTCCCGGTTCATTACGTTTCACAATTGAACATCCCTTCCATGAAAGAATTTTTAATGCCTGGAAAGAGAGAAAAACTAAGTGGGTGTATGAATTGAAGGGGGAGGAGAAAAAACAATTGGATGATTACCTTTTCACAAAAACGATAGCCGCCAATCTTCCCGAGGT
>JAYWDP010000190.1:0-6495 GCA_043779775.1 Cyclobacteriaceae bacterium | reverse complement strand
TTCTTTTGCATGGATTGTTCCAGCGACTGCCGGCCCTCGCTCCAAGCGCCCTGCACTTGATCAGTATTCTTCACCAGCGAAGACTGAATCATTTCATTTACACGATCCTCGGTGAGAGCAGAAACGGATTCTATCTGAGTTTTCTCCCGGGAGCCAAAGCCAATTTTTAATTCTCCTTGTGAATAGCTCGCCGAAAGCCCAAGCATCCATGAGGCCACCAACAGAAATAAAAGCGAGGCAGCAATCCCCAGCGTCATCCGAAAGTATTTCTCATTCCAGATGGATCGATGACTTACCCCATCTCCCAGGAATATTGGCGGGGCAATCACTTCCTTATCGGGAAGGCCGGCCATCACCTTGTTGGTGAATGACCATTCTCCCAGGCGTCTCCGTTCTTCCGGATTTTGTGCCAGGTAGCGTTCTACTTTTTCATATTCCGCAGGTTCCAACTCTCTGTAGAAGTAGGCAACCAGCGTCGCTTCATCGGGTTTATAGTTCATAACCAATTGTTTCTTTTGTGATCTTCTTTCTCTCCAACATCCGCTTCAACGCCTCCAGTCCATAGTACATCCTCGACTTCACCGTATTCTCAGAAATGTTCAGGGCCTCGGCAATCTCCCGGAATTTCAATCCTTCATATTCCTTCATAATGACTACTTCACGCTGCTCTTCGCTTAACTGCATAAGGCAGTTTTGAAGTAAGTCAGAAAGCTCATTTTGTCTCAAGACTTTCTCTGGGTCCTCCCTGCGTACACCGGTGGCTTCCCACTGGTAACTCTCCTCTTTTTCACCGGGTCGCATTTCGTTTAGTGAAACAGACCGGTTATTTTTTTTCTTCCTTAATTCTTCCCGGCAACTGTTCACGGCGATGGTGTAGAGCCAGGATCGAAACCGCCCGGAATCTTGCAGATTGGAAATATTCCGATGCATCGAAATAAAAGTCTTCTGCGCAACCTCCATGGCCAAATCGTGGTCATAGAAAAACTTGTAGCTGAAGTTATAGATGCGCTTATACCATACCTGCATGAGCTTACCCTGAGCGTTCCGGTCTCCTTCCCGGGCCTGTGCGATCAGGTGGTCAGCATGCATGGTAGAAATATCCGGCAAGGTCAGTGACACTGGGTTTTGGTAGAATTCTAAGCTATCCGGTGTTTAAACGTAAGATGAGGGTCCTGGGTAAAAAGTTTTAAAGTCCTGAATTTATCCAGGAACCCCCGAAATCTATGCTTCTACAATTATATTTGCCTGGCCGATGAAAAAGCTCATTTCCATCCTGATTCGCTACGTTCCCAGAAAATACCTCCAGCTTTTCAGTAGTGTTGGGTTAAAATTTGTGGGCCTGTTTTATTACGGCAAGGCGGTAAAATGCCCCATCTGCGGGAAACATTACCGGACCTTCCTGCCTTACGGTCGCATCAACCCTCGACCCAATGCCTTGTGTCCATCCTGCCTTTCGCTTGAGCGTCACCGGCTGATCTGGCTTTATCTGAAGGAAAAAACAAATTTCTTCTCGCAGCAATTGGATGTACTTCACATCGCACCGGAACATTGCTTCATGGAGCCTTTCGAGCATCAGCACAAAGGAAAATATATTACGGCTGACATTGAATCACCCCTGGCGAAAGTGAAGATGGACATCCACCAGATTCCCTTCGACGACAATCATTTCGATGTGGTCTTGTGTAACCATGTACTGGAACATGTCCGGGATGACCTGCAGGCATTAAAAGAAATCCGGCGCGTACTGCGACCCGGAGGGTGGGCCATCGTGCAAATACCCTTTTTCTCACCCGTTCCTGATACGACTTTTGAAGACAACACCATCACCGATCCACGTGAACGTGAAAAAATATTCGGTCAGGCTGATCATGTCAGAAAATATGGAAGAGATTATCCTAAGCGAATTGAAAGCGCTGGGTTAAAGGTTGTCGAAGAACCATTTGCCAAAAATATGCCGGAAGTTGACGCGAAAAAGTATGGTATCATGAAGGGTGAAGTGATCTATAAAGCAGTAAAGTAAAAGTTGCACACGGAATGCACCAGTAGTTCAGTTACCTCTTCATTTCTATATATAATCATTACCGGATGTAGGGAGTAATATTTCGTCCCTACAGGACGATCAAAAAAACCCATGTCTGAATTTTTACAAATAGACTGTCCCTAATGGGACAGTCTATCACAATAACCCGTCCCGCTAGGGACGAAATATTTGTAAAGCAGAAATAACCAACTCCTCGGATTCGTCCCGTTAGGGACGAAATATTTGTAAAGCTGGAGAAAGGAAAGTAACCGGTTGTCCTGTAGGGACAAAATATTAATCAACAGCAACTATACCTGTCCACTAAAAAAATGTCCGGCTATGACCAGGCATTTTTTTTAAGATTGATGTGAACTCACTTTCCCAGGTTATCCAAAACATCCATTACTTCCTTTACATGGACCCTGCTTGTTTCAAGCAATGCCTTCTCTTCTGCATTCAGGTCCAGTTCAATCACTTTTTCAATGCCGTTCTTACCCAATACAACGGGTACACCGAGGTAGCAGTTTTTAATTCCATATTCTCCATCCAACTGCATGCATACCGGAAGGACGCGGCGCTGATCTTTTACAATGGATTCTACCATTTGCGCTGCAGCCGAACCCGGTGCATACCAGGCTGAGGTACCCATGAGTTTTACTAACTCCCCTCCACCTACCTTGGTTCTTTCAATAATCGCATTCAGCTTATCCTTATCAATCAACTCGGTGACCGGAATTCCAGCAACGGTAGTGTATCGCGGCAGCGGCACCATGGTGTCACCGTGACCACCGAGGATCATGGCCTGAATATCTTTTGGAGAAACGTTTATGGCTTCAGCGAGGAAAGCCCTATAGCGGGCAGTATCCAATATGCCCGCCATCCCCATGATCCGGGTGCGGGGAAATTTGGAGGTCAGGTGAGCCTGGTAGGTCATCACATCCAGGGGGTTCGACACAACGATAATAATGGCATTGGGTGAATGTTTCACCACATTCTCCGTCACTGTTTTAACGATACCTGCATTGGTGTTTATGAGGTCATCACGACTCATTCCAGGCTTGCGTGGAAGGCCTGAGGTTATGACCACCACATCAGATTTTGCTGACTTCGAATAATCGCTGGTAGATCCGAGGGTCCGGCTGTCATAAAGATTTATTGCAGCCTTCTGCCAGATATCCAGCGCCTTCCCTTCAGCGAGGCCTTCTTTGATATCCAAGAGAACAATTTCATTTGCGACTTCGCGGTAAGCAAGCACATCAGCACATGTGGCGCCTACATTTCCTGCACCAACAACAGTTATCTTCATAAGGTAAGTTTTAGGTCCTTTTTACAGGGCGCAAGTTATCAATCGGTTAAAGAAAGAAAAAGGATGAGGGCTTTAAATAAGTAAGATTTATATCAGGTTTACGTGCACCTCCAAAACAGATTTAGTTTTGGAGGTAACTTTATACCGATCGTCAATGCGATGGCCTACGATCCAAATGACCTCCCCCGCTGATTCTATCACGGTCACTAAATTCTTGTTCGAAACGGGCACTTTCTCGTCTATCAGAAAATCACTGACTTTCTTCCGTTGACCAAGCCCCAGGGGATAAAAAAAGTCACCGCTCCGCCATTTGCGCCACAGTAGCGGAAACTTCACTTTGGATCTGTCGATAGAAGCCGTATCCGGGCTATTATTAAAATTATTGCCACGCGATTCCTTGATCGTTAGTTGCCAGGTGCCAAGGCCAGCTTTGTCCTGCCCTTCTTCGATGAGAATTTCATTCATCAATTCCCGTAAAGGAGAAACGATGATATACTCACGGTCAACAACGGCTTCGTGAGTTGAAGATAAAAACTTTTTGCCCGATTGGGCTTCCAGCGCATCAACCAGTTGCACACATCGGTCCCATTCAAATCCATAGGGACGCAGCCATTCATAGCAAATGAAAGTAGGGTTCTTCAACAGAACCAAGAGACTTTTGTCAATGAGAAAATTCTGATCCTCCATGCGAGTAATGTTATCTTTCAACTGCTCCAGACCGCGCTGCATGAGTTCGTGACTTCCTCTTATTTTTTCCAGGGAATTATAAAAGGTTGCTTCCAGCGAAGGGTTGACTTCCTTGAGTTTGGGGACGATCTGATGACGAATAAAATTTCGCTGATAGTCGTCGGTCGCATTGCTCGCATCCTCCCGCCAGTTAATTTTTCTGGAGACTGCATAACTTAAAATCTCTTCGCGGGTAGCAAAAAGTAAGGGTCGGATGACTTTACCTTTTTTTAATGGAATGCCCGTCAATAATTCAAGGCTGGCACCCCGGGCCCAACGAAGCAAAACAGTTTCAAGATTGTCATTGAGATGATGGGCGGTGGCAAGCCAATGGTAGTTTTTCTTACCAAGGATTTCATTGAACCATTCGTATCGCAGCTCCCGTGCCGCCATCTGGATGGAAAGTCCGGTCTTTTCGGCATAATTCTTGGTCTCAAACCGCTGACTGAAAAAATCAATTTTTAAACGATGGCAATATTGTCTTACAAAAGCCTCATCCTGATCGGATTCGCCCGCACGCAATTGAAAATTGCAATGGGCCACTCCCAAGGCTGCGTTTGTTTCCCTGAAAATATCCAGCATCACCATCGAGTCAAGCCCTCCGCTGACGGCAAGGAGAATCCGGTCCTGGGGATCGAACAGTTCATGTCGGGCAATAAAGTCCTTAAACCGGTTGAACATCACTCAAAATTATTAAAATCTCCCCTTCTCCATCGCTTTTCTAACTTTGTAGTCATTTGAATGAAAAAAACAGGCTTCCTCATCCTGGCAGTTCTCTGCTTTTACTCCGCTGTGGGTCAAAGGAAGGTAAAACTTAAGCACGCCAATACCTTAAAAGGTGCAGTTCAGGACGGCATCAGAACCGATTGGGTGATCGGTGATGTGGTATTTTTGCAAAACGAAACAACAATCTATTGCGATTCAGCTATTTTCAACCGGTCAAAAAATTCCGTGGATGCATTCGGTAAAATCCACATTACAGAAGGGGACTCGATCACCGTAACGGCCGAGAGACTCACCTACGATGGGGATAAGAAAATTGCCTACCTGCGTAAAAATGTCATCTTCACAAAACTCGAAACTGCCACCTTGTATACCGACTTCCTTGACTATGACCGTAAAAAAAATGAAGCCCGGTATTTCAATAATGGTAAGCTCATTGACAGCACTAACACACTGACCAGCCGCAAAGGATATTACGATCTCGCCTCCAACATGGCTTCTTTTAAAACGGAGGTTGTGGGGGTAAACAAAGATTACACCATGACGTCCGACACGCTGCAGTATAACTCAAGGAATAAATTCATTTACTTCCGTTCCATCACGCTGCTGCAGAATAAAGAGGGCGGAACGGCGTACTATGAGAATGGATTTTATGATACCCGTCAAAAAAAATCAGACCTGGTAAAAGGAGACATTCAAACGCCCTCGTATGAGCTTCGGGGCACACACTTGTACCTGGATGATCTACGAAAATTTTACAAGGCACAGGGCAATGTAATTATGACTTCAAAAGATGAGAACATGAATATCTACGGTGATGACGGCACCATTGATAAGAAAACCGGAATCTCCAAAGTCTATGGTCATGCCTATGTGGCCCGTGTCACCGATGAAAATGATACCCTCTTCATTTCGGCAGACACGCTGATGTCTATTGAAAGTAAAGACCCGAAGAAGAAACGCTTATTGGCGTACAACCATGTACGTATTTATAAAGCCGACCTGCAGGGAATAGCCGACTCCCTTGCCTACGTGGCCAGCGACTCTATGCTCTACTTTTATAACCATCCGGTGCTCTGGGCCAACGAAAATCAGATGACCTCCGATTCCATCCGTTTGCTGCTGGAAAAGAAGAAAATCAGTCGTATAAACATGGTATCAAATTCCTTTGTGGTCTCGGAAGACTCTTTGAAGAATTTCAATCAGATCAAGGGGAGAAAAATGACAGCCTTTTTTAAAGGAAAATATATTGATCATGTGCTGGTGGAGGGTAACGGCGAGAGCGTATATTTCGCATTACAAGAAAAGGTGGATGAGGTGAATGGAAAGACAGAAAAATTTACGATCGTGTCGGGCATGAACAAAATCATTTGCAGCAATATGAAGATCAACTTCAAAGAAGGCAAGGTAAATAACATCAGTTTTTACATCAAGCCGGATGCCTCCTTCATACCGCCGCATGAGCTCAAGGATGATGAAATTCTTCTCAAAGGCTTTTTGTGGCGAGGCCCTGACCGGCCGACCCGCGAACAAGTAGTACAAAAGCATTGACGAGGACAAAGCAGCGAACGGTCGTATTGATAACTTATTGTATTCCTAACCCTCTTTTTTAAGAATTTACGGGTGCATTTCAAATTGTCGCGATTGTGTAAATTTAGGTTGAAATACACTTAAACAAACTAAGTATGACCAAGGAGGATTTTTTAGCTCTAGCGGAAGC
>JAYWDP010000189.1:0-2177 GCA_043779775.1 Cyclobacteriaceae bacterium | reverse complement strand
GATGCAGGTGTTGCAAAGCCTTGATGTCATCCCGGATGGCTACGCCGATTTTTAAAACTCTTTCATTCTGGAGAAAATCAATAATTTCTTTGGTAAGTCCGGTAGCAATTAACCTGATGAGAAATACTTTATGGGGCAATGCAATCTGAAGAATGGCCACCTTGTTATAATGACCCCTTACAAAAACTGGCTTTGTTTCAGTATCAAACCCAACCTCGTCATGCCGGCTGATTTCCTCAAACGCCATTTCAAGCGGGCTTACCTCGGTAATGACAATGACGGTTCCTGAAAAAGCCCCTAGGGGAAGTTCATTAATTTCTTCGTTCGTAACGGAAGTTTTTCCTTTATGCGGATTTTTTGTCATCGGTGAACCAGCAGAGTCATCGCACGGTCAATTTATATTTCACACCTCTTTCTTCCAGATAGTTTAAAATGAATTTGAAATGAGTCTCTTCTTTTCCTAAAAATTCCGGAGGAGATATTCCTTTGCATGAATATTGGCCGTTGATGACCAAATGGGCAACCCCGGTACAAACATAGCCGGTGGTTCGTGCCATCGACAACGTTCCGGTTGACTTTTCTGTACGGTCCATCAAATTATACTCATAGGTTTTCTGTTTGCCATCTTCCTCACCTTCAATCTGAATTCTCATGACCGTAAATTCTTCTTCTTCAGGCTTGAGTTTCCATTTGGGGAATAACAGTTTTGCCGTCACGTCGATGGGTCTAACTTTAACACCTTTGATATCCACGGTATCGTAGGAGAAAAATCCGGTCTCGCGTAAGACGCGCAGATATTCAATGCATCCGGGATAACGCAAGGTCTTTTCAATCATATTGGGAATATGAGACATGGTTGTAATCAGTGACCGAAGGCCATCGGAATTCCACGACTCTAAAGTTCCCACTTCATTAAAGTGGATTAACTCCGGATCGGATAGCGCCGCCTTCACCACCACGGTGCTGTTTTGGACAAATCGCGCTGGCCGGATATATTCCTCAATCACATCAATCGGAGAAAAAACAGCTTTGTATTCATAAGGCCATTCACGAACGACGGGCAATCCACCGACAAGACATTCAAAAGAATTAACCTGCATCATTTCATTGTGATAACCCAGGATCAGATTGCTCATGCCCGGTGCCACACCGCAGTCGGTCACGATGGTCACATTCTTGCTTTTCGCTAAAGCGTCTAATTGAAACGGGTCCTCCGGGAAAAATGAAATGTCAACCATATTTTTTCCTGATTCGATGACCGTCCTGACCGTTTGAAATCCCAGGAACCCGGGTACGGCCCCTATGACTAAATCGAAAGGTAAAACGAGTGAGGCCAGGCGTGGAAGATCAGAGAAATCAATTTTTTTAGTTTGTATCCCGGATTTTGCAATTTCTTGTAAAGCGACCTCGTCAATATCCACTGAAGTGACATCAAAACTCCCGGCGAGATCAATGGCCATGGTCTTGCCTACCAGCCCGGCACCAAGAACAATAATTTTCTTCTTCATGAGCTTATAGTTTATTTTCTACCTTCAACACGTCAAAACGTAAACACTTAAGCACGTAAACACCTAAACACGTTATCCATGTTTGATTCTGCCAAGATAATTGAAAAAGCCAAACACTCTGCGTTCTGGCTGTGGGTCCTGAATCAGTCGCTTTACCGGATGGTCCCCTTTAACCGGCCTCATAGATTTCAGGTAGTGAAGATTGGAGACGATATGCTGAAAGCCTTGATTCCATACCGAAGAAGCAACTTCAATCATATACGGGGTTTGCATGCTTGTGCCTTGGCAACCATTTCTGAATTTGCCACAGGGTTCCTCTTGCTATCACGGCTCGATATTAAAAAATACAGACTGATCATGCAGCGTATTGAAATGGACTATCATTATCAGGGTAAGATGGATGCTTATGCTGAGTTCCACGCTTCCGCGGATTGGTTTCAGGAGATGATAATCACGC
This sequence comes from Cyclobacteriaceae bacterium, assembly GCA_043779775.1. Classification (GTDB taxonomy): domain Bacteria; phylum Bacteroidota; class Bacteroidia; order Cytophagales; family Cyclobacteriaceae; genus ELB16-189. Next base: position 212 of record JAYWDP010000189.1, on the reverse strand, counting down.
CATTAAAATCCCAGGAGGCCGTCGTGGTGCCTTGCGAAATAAAGATCCATGATGTCAAAGGAAATCACATCACCACGGGTAAGGTTTTCTGGCAGATTAAAGATTGGTCCAGGGTGAAAACGAAGACTTGATGGAACAAAAGATTTGATCTAACTTTAAATATCCAATGGCCACCTGATTCTTAAATCATATTTCATGAGAAAAATTGATCA
>JAYWDP010000188.1:0-2179 GCA_043779775.1 Cyclobacteriaceae bacterium | reverse complement strand
TACGTTCATTTTCTGTGCTTGACTTCGGGTGCCATGCCACCAGGTACTTGCCCGGGTGATATTTGAAATAGCTGATGGATCCACCTACCGGCATGCGGTTGACATGTACATTGACCGGCGACATAAAAATGGATATCTGCGTGCGCCTGGATTTGAGGTATTCGGGTTCCAGCGTCTCTTCAATCACCACCACCTTGCCATCGGCTGGGGCCAGCACATATTTTTCATTTTTTACGATCGTAAATACCGGGCTACGGAAAAACTGAAGGATGATAAGATAAAGAAAAAGGCTGGCGCCAATGGCGATGTTTTGAATCCCCTGAGCTCCAGGAAGAAAATAGGCCAATGCCCAATTGAGTGCAAATAAAGCAATGAGCAATACAAACAGCAGCGTTCTTCCCTCTTTGTGAATGGTCATGACAGCGAATCAAAAATCAAAACTACAGATTCCAAATCTAAAATCTTGAATCTGGAATTTGTAATTATTAATACCCTCCTCGGTACTTATAAGTCTTCGAGACCTTATCGATGGCCACCATGTACGCAGCTATTCGCATGGATACTTTATATTCTGTAGCCACGCGATAGACGTTGTCAAAAGCGTCTTTCATGATCCGGTCGCTCCTTCGATTCACGCGCTCGGCAGTCCACTTGTAGCCGAGGCGGTTCTGCACCCACTCAAAATAGGAGACTGTCACACCACCGGCATTCGCCAGGATATCAGGGACGACGCTGATGCCTTTGTCGTAAATAATGTTGTCTGCTTTTGAGGAAGTAGGACCGTTAGCACCTTCCACGATCAGTTTCGCTTGAATTTTTTTAGCATTGCTCACTGTAATCACATCTTCGGTAGCGGCAGGGACCAATACATCAACGGGTAACGTCAGAATATCCTGTCCTGCTATTTTTTGGGCTTCAGAATAACCATCCAGTGAACCCTTGTTGCTATCGCGGTACTTGGCGGCCTTATCAATTTCAATTCCATTTTCATTATAGTACGCGCCTGACAAGTCACTTATCGCAACAACTTTCAAACCACGCTCTTCCAACAGGCGCGCAGCCCACATGCCCACGTTTCCAAAGCCCTGAATCGCACACGTTGCATTGTAAGGATTAATTTTTAGTTTGCCCATGGCTGCAAGGGTTGTCACCATGACGCCACGACCGGTCGCTTCAGTTCTTCCGAGCGATCCACCCAACACGATTGGTTTGCCTGTTACTACAGCATTTACAGTCATACCTCGTGTACGGGAATATTCATCCATCAACCAAGCCATTTCACGCGGCCCCGTGCCCATGTCAGGTGCAGGGATGTCTTTGTCGGGACCAAATATGTCTACCATCGAGAGTGTGTAGGCGCGCATGAGTCTTTCAATTTCTCCTGCTGACATTTCCCGCGGATTGCACTTCACTCCGCCCTTGGCGCCACCGTAGGGAATGTCTACGACTGCGCACTTCCAGGTCATCCAGGCGGCAAGGGCTTTCACCTCATCCAGGTTGACACCCGGATCAAAACGGATCCCTCCCTTTGAAGGACCAAGGATCGTAGAGTGAATGACACGATAGCCTTCGAATACACGGATGCTGCCATCGTCCATCGTCACGGGTAATGACACGATCACTTGCCGGGCCGGAACTTTTAATACGTTGTAGATTTGTTCTTCCAGTCCGAGTATCTGTGAGGCTGTCTGGAAGCGTGACATCATTGCTTCAAAAGGGTTCTCCTTATCAAGGAGAGGAGCGGGTTCGATATAAGCCATTATGAATTAAAATTTTATAAGTCTTTTAAATCCCATTAATCCAGTAAATCCTGATCCGAAAACGGTTGCAAAGATATATAATTTAGACAGATGGGCTCAGTAAATGAGAAAAAGTAGATTCTTCTGTCCGCTGACGAATCACAAAAATAAAATAGATATCCAACAAGTTTAGCGCAAAGTTTATTTCACGAGCAATGCGCTCAGAAAATCTCCAGGAAAGCAACAATAAAAGGTGCTGAAATCAACAAGCCATCAAACCTGTCTAGAAAACCCCCGTGACCTGGAAGGCTGGACCCCGAGTCTTTGATCTCGATGCTGCGTTTGAGTAGCGACTCAATGAGATCGCCATACGTTCCTCCAACAATTATTATTACCGCGATCGAAAGCCATTGCCAGAGGGCAAGGGTATGAAAAAAATT
>JAYWDP010000187.1:0-6523 GCA_043779775.1 Cyclobacteriaceae bacterium | reverse complement strand
CCAGGCAGGAATAAAATCCCTTGCCGCCAAACTGATTCAGGGCCACCACCGTATTCGCCGCCGATCCTCCTCCCGACAATTTACTTCGCTTCATGTCGATGGCTTTCATCAGATCCTGCTGCCGATTCTCATCTACCAACGTCATCACGCCCTTTTCAACCTGGTGGTTGTCAAAGAAGTCATGGTCAACTTCGGTAACAATATCTACAATTGCATTTCCGATACCGTAAACATCATACTTCATACTGAGAATTTAGACTGCAAAGTAGCAAAAGTTCTGGATGCAGGGCGCTGGATTTTGGTCACTGGTTTCTGGTTGGTCTATCCGTTGTTGGTGTTCTGCTGCATTCATTTAATAAATCAAGAATAACTGTTCTTATATTTTATGCCCGCACAAAATGAAAATAGCAGCAGGCACCAACAACCAACTTCATCCTACCAATGGTCCTTATTTTTAAAGTACCCAAGTTGTTGGTGCCGCTTGCCTTCCACTGATCTGAATTCCTGTCCAAAATTTTAATTTGCGTTTAATAAACTAAATCCGGGCAAGCAAATACCAACAAAGGAAGGGCCAGATGTAACTCAATATACCAGAGACCAGAAACCAGCATTCATTTGCTTACTTCCTTATAATACTCAGCGTCATCTTATACTTCGCTGCTCGATTTGGGTAGTCGGTGATAAATCCATCCACTCCCATTCCCTTCAGGGCGACCATTTCCTTCTCATCGTTTACGGTCCACGGGATTACCCGCATTTTTAAATCGTGGCAATGCTTTACCTCGGTCTTGGTCAAAAGTGTGTAGGTGGGACTGTAAATGGAAGGGGTAAAACCCAGGTTATGGACATTCTCATCGATGGTCTTCAGGTTATCCACGAGGGCCGCCAATCTTATCGCAGGATATTTTTCATGCCAATATTTTAAAACCCTGAAGTCGAATGACTGAATGACGACCCGGTCCATCGGAAGATATTGATCAACGAGGGCATATACCAAATCAGAAAACTCTTCCGGTTTGGGATGAAACCGGTTGTCGGTCTCCGGAAGCGTCTTGATTTCCATGTTGTAGTCGACTTCGTACTTTGTAAAATTTTTAATGTAGTTTTCAACTGACACCATTACCTCGCTCAACAAGGGCTTCGAAGTTTTGAATTTCTCCTGCTCAGGGAAGCGTGGATTTACTTTCGTACCACAGTCCCATTCCCTGATCTGGCTATACGTCATTTTATAAATATTGTATTTCTGTTCATCCCTGGGAAGGATTGCATTGCCTGAGGGGTTAAAACATATCTCTGCTGACATCCATGGTTCATGGGATACAATGATTTGGCGATCCTTTGTAATAGCGAGATCAAGTTCCAGTGTGGTCACCCCCGAATCCAGCGCGGTTATAAAGGCCGGGATGGTATTTTCCGGTTTTATTCCCCTGCAGCCCCGGTGGCCCTGTACGTCAAATCTGGGAAGATAAATCTGTGTGGTGGCTGCATTTGTCATTGCAAAAAAGAATAGAATCAAAAATATCCGCATCTACAAAGATAATGGTTGATCGTCCCGATTGCTATCGGGGTTGATCGTTACGCGAATTATTCGTGACTTGCTGTTGAAAGTAATTGCTGGAGGCTGACTGAGAAACACTCAGGCTTTGATCCAACAAATTGTTGACTCCAAACTTTAATTCCCCGGGAGCGTAGGCTATCATTTTGTAGTCGACAAATAAAAAAGGGACTGTTGAAGTCCCCTTTTAAATTCAGTTTAATATGCACTAAGCCATGGCCGGCTCATGTTGCATTTCCTTCATCACCGAATCAACATTCACGCCGAGTCCTTTGGCAACACCCATGCCCAGGTTCATATCGGCCCTGAACCAATGGCACAATTGCCGGTTGATAATCTGGTCACGCTTGGGTCCGCTGATTCCACCCATCGCTCCGACAATGTTGCTGATGGTATTCTGCTTGTCCTGAGCATTCATCACATCGCGGAACAAGTTGCCGGGCTGGGTATAATGATCATTGTCATTTTCTCCATTCCTGTCAAACCAGTCGGCCACGGTGCTTTCCAATGCTTGTGCTGGTTCCTTGTAAGAAGCGTCAGCATAGATTCCATCAAAGCTGTTAGGCCAATAATTTGGTGCATCTCCGCCGTTGCCGTCCACACGCATTTGACCATCGCGTTGATGGTTGTTCACCATGTACGGACACTTGTTAACAGGGATTTGCTCATAGTTGGCACCCAGGCGATGACGATGTGCATCCGGATAGGAAAGCAAACGTCCCTGCAGCATCTTGTCGGGAGAATAACCAATACCATCTACGATATGGGCTGGAGCAAACGCTGCCTGTTCAATCTCCGCAAAATAATTTTTCGGATTTTCATTCAGTTCTGCCACGCCTACATCAATCAATGGAAACTCTTTGTGCGGCCAGATTTTTGTGAGGTCAAAAGGATTCCAGCGGAAATTCCTGGCCTGCTCATCGGTCATGACCTGAATTTTTACATTCCACCTGGGGAATTTGCCATTTTGTATGGCTTCTACCAGGTCGCGCTGTGAGAAGTCAGGGTCTATGCCTCGCATGTCGCTGGCTTCCTTGTTGAGAAAATTCTTTATCCCCTGGGCAGTCTTGAAATGGAATTTTACCCAAACGCGCTCATTTTTCGCATTGATCAAAGAGAAAGTGTGACTTCCATAGCCATTCATTTGCCGATAGCCTACCGGTGTACCCCGGTCACTCATGAGGATCAACACCTGGTGAAGACTTTCCGGATTTAGACTCCAGTAGTCCCACATCATTGTCGGACTTTTTAAGTTCGTATGAGGGTCACGCTTTTGTGTATGGATAAAGTCTCCGAATTTTTTCGGGTCCTTCAGAAAGAATACGGGGGTATTGTTTCCCACGAGGTCCCAGTTTCCGTCTTCGGTATAGTACTTCATCGCAAAGCCACGGGGGTCGCGCTCAGTATCCGCACTTCCCTTTTCCCCGCCCACCGTTGAAAAGCGCCATAACATACGGGTTTGCTTTCCAATCTTATTAAAAATCTTTGCCTTTGTATATTTAGAAATGTCATGGGTAACTGTAAATGTCCCGAATGCACCACTACCCTTAGCGTGCACGACCCTTTCAGGAATTCGTTCACGGTTGAAGTGTGCCATTTTTTCATGCAAAATATAGTCTTGCAGCAATAGCGGTCCGCGGGGTCCTACGCTCTGTGTGTTTTCATTCTCGACGAACGGCCTCCCGGAAGCCGTAGTGAGTTTACTTTTCTTTTCTTTGTCATTAGCCATAAAATATTTGAATTAAAGTAGTTAATCATTAAGAACAGTGAAGGTCCATCCTTCCGATCAATAAATCAAACTGATATTATCTATATTTACATAGATAATATCTATTATGAATTTACAACAACTCGACTACATCATTGCCGTCAATACCCACCGGCATTTCGCCAAAGCTGCAGAAAAAACATTTGTGACCCAACCTACCCTCAGTATGATGATCCAAAAACTGGAAGAAGAACTGGGCATACAGATTTTCGACCGGAGTAAGCAGCCCGTGGTGCCTACCCAGGTGGGTGAAGAGATCATCGCCAGGGCTAAACAGATCATGGCCGACGTCAGCCGGTTGAAAGAATTTGCCAGACAGTTGAAGCATGAAATATCAGGGGAACTGAAGTTAGCCGTAATCCCGACCCTAGCTCCCTATCTATTACCCCTCTTTCTAAAATCCTTTGCCGATCAAAATCCCTTATTAAAAATAAGTATTCGCGAACTGGTGACCAACGATATAATCGCATCATTGAAAAACGGAGACACCGATATCGGTTTGCTTGCCACCCCCCTCCACGATGATAAACTTGAAGAGCACCCAATTTTTTATGAGGAGTTCTTCGCCTACGTGGCGTCCACAGAAAAAGTATCTAAGAAAAAATATTTGCTACCCAAAGACATTGACTTGGGAAAATTATGGTTGTTGGAAGAGGGGCACTGCCTGCGCAACCAGGTGCTGGACCTTTGTGAGCTAAAGAAAAAAGACTTTGAGAGCGACCGCCTGCATTATGAGACCGGCAGTATTGAAACTTTAAAAAATCTGGTAGATCATCACCAGGGCATCACCATTCTTCCACTCCTTGCCACCCTGGACCTGAGTAAAAAACAAAAAGAGAAAATTCGAGAGTTTGCCTATCCCAAGCCCGTTCGTGAAATCAGTCTGGTGGTAAATAAGAATTTCCACCGGACGAGTCTGTTCAAAGCCCTTCAGGTTGAAATTGAAAGACAATTACCTGCAACGCTGGGAAAGGCTGACAAAAAAAGGGTGCTGGATATTTAAAATGGTGAGTTTTTACTTCTTTCCACTGTACTATCACGAGAAAGACTATGAGGCAATCATACCCTGGATGTCCAAGTGTCTGAAAGGAAAAACGTGTTTCAACTTTAAAAAACCTGAACAGATAAACGCTAAGGAACTTAATGCAATGTTTAAGAAAGGCTTGCAGGCCCGGAAGACCAGTGGCTACATGAATTGCCACGATACTTCTCTCCTACTTTTTCTTCTTCGCCAGTCGCTTGGCAACTTTTCTTTTTACAGCAGAAATTGATTTTGTGATGGTAGCTCCCTGTAGTAACTTTTTAGGACCACTTTTTTTCTCTACAGGCTTTACCTTTTTCAGCGAATTGGCATAAGCATCTTTCATCAGCTTCTTTATATAAACCTGTGGAAAATCTTCATTACTCCTGACAAGTATATACCGGTATTGATTGCCCTCCCCCAGGAGGATTTTTTTAGGGTCTGCAATCTCCGACCCCCAGTAAAAGCCGAAGTGAACATTGTAGGAACTTCTACCCACGGCGATGGAGCAGAACGTATGCCCCACTCTATCCGTGGGAGACCACCCGAAAGCTACCGCGTTATAATTGTCATAAATGAGTTCATTGCACAAAGGGTATAGGCCCCATACAAACTCCCTAAGCCACAGAGCTATTTCCTGGACCTTATCCGGAAAGGGCTTTAGAAATTTGAGAAGATCCTTGGTTTGTTCTTTGCTCATGGCTCTTATTTCCCTGCGCCTCCGCACAAAAAGATTAAATGGGTCACGCAAAGACGCAAAACTCGCAAAGAAAATGTTGTTGTTTGATGAGCTCCCTTTTCTTTACACTCTTTAGTATTCCTTTGCGCTTAACGTCTTTGCGTGAAACTGAATTTTTAGTTTCTTTTGAATAAACTAAAAATGCATTGCCTATGCATTCACTTCAAAACTCTCCGCCGATGCCCTCTTCATATATTCTTCTAAATCAAACGGCACATCTCCACCGTCCAGAAGACATCCTTCCGGAACAGGAGGATAAATCTCATCGTAGGTCTTCACCAGGTTCATGAACACGCGACGGTAAACATGGGTACGGTTGATCCTTTCCGGACTATCCAGGCCGGTAGCTCCCATCAGCTCCACAAAACTCTCTACGGTATTTTTATGGAAGTTCGCCACACGTATATTTTTGTCTTCCACCACCAGACCCTTCATCAAATATGGGTCTTGAGTTGCCACACCTGTCGGACAAGTATTCATATTGCATTGCAGGGCCTGAATGCAGCCCAGCGCCATCATCATAGCCCGGGCAGAGTTGCAGGTATCAGCACCCAACGCCATCGCACGAAGAATGTGGAAACCCGTGAGCACCTTGCCCGCGGCGATTAATTTCATTTCCTTCCGGATGCCAAAACCCGTTAATGCACTGTCAACAAAAGCGAGTGCATCCAGCAACGGCATGCCAACAGAATTGGTGAACTCCGGGGGCGCAGCGCCTGTGCCACCTTCGCCGCCATCTACTGTTATGAAATCAGGGTAAATGTTTAGTTGCACCATTGCCTTACAGATGGAAAGGAACTCGCTCTTGCGGCCCACACAGAGTTTAAAACCTATGGGCTTGCCACCGGAAAGCTCACGTAGTTTTTTAATGAAGAGAAGAAGTTCCTTCGGCGAACTGAACGCGCTATGAAAGGGGGGTGAAAAAACTGTCGTAAAAGGTTTTACCAGGCGAATGGCAGCAATCTCAGGCGTATTTTTTTTCGCAGGTAAAATTCCACCGTGTCCTGGTTTCGCGCCCTGTGAAAGTTTAATCTCAATCATTTTCACATTGGGTTTCGTGGCGTTTGCCTTGAAGGCATCATCAGAAAAATTCCCGTCCGCCGAACGTGCACCAAAATATCCGGTACCAATTTGCCAGATGATGTCACCGCCGGGGGCCAAGTGATAGGGACTCAATCCTCCTTCGCCGGTGTTGTGCGCAAAACCGCCAATCTTCGCTCCGCTGTTGAGTGCCAGGATGGCATTCTGACTGAGTGATCCAAAACTCATCGCGGACACATTCAGCACACTCATATCGTAAGGTTGTTTGCATTCCTTCCCTCCAAACCGAACACGCGGATTGTGATCCATCTTGTGAAAATCCCTGGGTGCAATAGAGTGAGTAATCCATTCATAACCCTCCGCATAAACATTGAGCTGCGTTCCGAAAGGAATGGTGTC